>RDXD01000450.1 GCA_004292575.1 Bacteroidota bacterium | reverse complement strand
GCCCAGCACTTAGCGTGGACGACGACCCTCGCATAACCCCATGGGGCAAGGTGATGCGCAAGTGGCGTATAGACGAGCTGCCCCAGTTGTGGAACATTTTGAAGGGGGAAATGAGCTTGGTGGGTCCACGACCTGAGCGCCAGCATTATATTCAACAAATAATGGCCATTAACCCCTATTACAAGTATTTGCTCCGCGTAAAACCAGGCCTTACCAGCTGGGGCATGGTGCAGTTTGGCTACGCCAGCACCGTAGATCAAATGGTAGAACGCATGGAGTACGACCTCATTTACATCGAAAACATTTCGCTGCTGCTCGACTTTAAAATTATGATCCATACCCTCAAAATTATTTTTTCTGGCAAAGGCAAGTAGCAAGGCCTAATCCAAAAAAAAGTTGGCGTTAACCGACGCTTCGACAACAAAACATCCATTACCACCAACCCTAGTATGAAAGTACAATACAAAACATTTGAGCTGCCTTTTACGCATCCATTTACCATTAGCAAAGGCACCAAAACGCACCAGCCAACCTTTATTGTAGAGCTGCAACAGTTTGGCCATTGCGGCTTGGGCGAAGCGCCAGCCATTGCCTACTACAACATACCGCTTGAAAAAATGGCAGCCGATTTAAAGGCAAAACAAGCGTTTATAGAAAAATTTGCCTACACCGAACCCGAGCGCTTTTGGCACTATGTGCACCACTTGTTCCCCAACAACAATTTTTTGGTATGTGCGCTCGATATGGCCAGTTGGGACATTTTTGGAAAAATGAAGCGTAAGCCCCTCTACCAATTTTGGAGCGAAAACGCTACCAATTTACCCCTAACCGACTTTACCATTGGCATAGATAGCATTGAAAAAATGGTAGAGAAGATGCAAGAGAAACCCTGGCCAATTTACAAAATAAAACTGGGTACCCCCAATGATATAGCCATTGTGGAGGCCCTGCGTAAACATACCGATGCGGTGTTTAGAATAGACGCCAATGCGGCCTGGACGGCAGCCGAGGCATTGGAAAAAATACCGCTGCTTAAAGCACTGGGTGTGGAATTTATAGAGCAACCTTTGGCCAAAGACGATTGGGAAGGCATGAAAAAGCTATACGCAGAAAGCTCACTGCCGCTTATGGCCGATGAGGCTTGTGTGTACGAGGCCGATGTAAATAAATGCCACCAGCACTTTCATGGCATCAACATAAAGCTTACCAAATGTGGTGGTATTACCCCTGCCTTGCGCATGATAAAAGCCGCCCGCAAGCTGGGCTTGAAAGTAATGGTGGGCAGCATGAACGAGTGCAGCATTGGCTCGGCAGCCATTATGCACCTACTGCCCCTTATTGACTATGTTGATATGGATGGCCCATTGCTACTGGCGCAAGACTTGGCCACTGGTATTGGCTTCGACCAAGGTAGGGTTCTATTGCCCGAAGCGCCCGGCTTGGGCATAGCGTCGTCGGTATTTGCTTAAAGCGTGTCGTAAAGGAGTTTCGCATTGGCCCCACCCTGCCGCTCTAGTACATGCCGCAAGCCATTGAAACCGCGGCGGTTTTAAAACATGGCACCGCACGACAAACTGTAAAACGCATTCCAGCCTCTAAATGCTTGGGGTATGGCATAAGCTAGGGATGTTTGGGCTTGAATATAGATATACCTAAAGCTTACTAAGGCATCCAAAACAGCACTCGCATTTTGCCACAAAAATCGTTCGTCGGGCTGGGGTAAAAGCTGGCGCTCGCGGGCTTGTAACCGCTGAGCCTGCGTGGCCGATATGCCCCTAACCCTGCTGCCAGCGTTTGAAAATGCCAGATTACTGCCGTATTTAGCAGTGCCCGCCACGGTTGAAATAGAGGGCGTAAACTGGATATAAGAACGCTGTGTCTGCTTTAGTTGCCATATAAACGCATGCCGCACACTAAGCAAAAAACTAATGTCGTAAACGCTGGCCTGCCCCAAGCTGTTGTTTAATGCCCTAACTATGGGCCGCAATCGTGGAAAACGAACTGTATCGATGTAGCGCAGGTTTTCGCGTTCATCATAGCTACCCCAACCAAAATCAACAGCCAACTTGGGTTGTAGCCAACCGGGCTTTAGCAGTAAGTAGGCATATATATTATTTACCAGTGGCGACACATAAAAGCTAAGGCTGTCTTTGTTGAAATAACGGTAAAAACTAATACCAGTTGCCAGCTTGCGTTTGCTGTAGTCGTAAGAAGGGTTAATGCTCCATTGAAACAGATTTACGCGTTGTTGGCTCACCATGAGGTTTGCCATAAGGTTGATGCCCAGTCCGCTGCGGTGCAAAAAAGCACCATTGGCCGTAAAGTATCCGGTAGGCAGCGGATTTACCTGCCGCGTTTGGTAGGCTTTTGGCGTAAAGTTACCATTACCGTATCCCAAAGCAATATCGTAAAAATCAACGGCCTCAGCTTGCCCTGCTTGAAACGACGCCAGCTCCTCCATGACCTGCTTAAAAACCATTGCCGAGTCATGGGCTGTAAGCACTATAGCGGTATCTTGTGCTAAGGCACCCAATGGCACAAAAAACAGCCAAACCCACAATGTATTTCCACGCATAAACAAATTATATCATTCAAACGACCTAAAAATGAAGCAGTGGTTTAACTACGCCAACTCAATTACGGTAATCTCGGGCAAAATGCCTACTCTGCCGGGATAGCCAATAAAACCAAAGCCACGGTTGACATAAAGCTTTTGCTGCTCGTGCTCATAAAGACCGGCCCACTGCTTGTAAACCCATTTTACCGGGCTCCATTTTAGCCATGGCAATTCTACCCCAAACTGCATGCCGTGGGTGTGGCCGCTTAGCATTAGGTCAATGTTGGCCGTGCTGCCTTTTACCTCTTTCTCCCAGTGGCTCGGGTCGTGGCTCATCAGTATTTTAAAAGGTAACTGCTCGGCACCTGCCAAGGCCTTTTGCAGGTTGCCATAGCTGTGAAAACGGGCCTTACCGCTTATATTCTGCACCCCCATCAAGGCAATTTGTTCGCCATTTCGCTCTATTTTGGCGTGGGTGTCGTTCAGCAGCTGCCAACCCATGCTTTTATGTACCTCCTTCATGGCATCTAAGTTTGCCTGTTGCAAAGGTGTAAGCAAATGCCGCCCCTGGGCCTTTTCTTGCGCCCGGTGTGCATCATTGCGGTCGGGCCAAGGCACATAATCGCCGTAGTCGTGATTGCCCAAGGTGCTATAAACGCCCAACGGTGCCTTTAATGCACTAAAAACCCCCACATAAGGTGCCATCTCTTCGGCCTTATCGTTTACCAAATCGCCGGTAAACAATATAAGGTCGGCATTTTGAGCATTTATGAGGTCAACGCCGCGCTTTACGGCCTCCACATCCATAAAACTGCCGCTGTGTATATCGCTAATGTGCACCAGCTTTAGCCCTTTAAATGCCGGTGGCAAATTTTTAAACGCCAGCCTAACCTGCCGAACCTGATAGTTGTACTGGTTTTTAAAACCCCACAAAAGCGTGCCAAACAACGCCGTACCAGTGCCCAGCCCCAGCCAGCTGAGAAAAACACTACGCGTTATGCCGTTGCCACCTTCGTCGCTTACGGTTGCGCCCGAAGCCGGGGCGGCCTTAAGCATACCGATACCCCACTGCACCAGGCGGCGCAAATCATCAACCAAAAAAAAGGGTACGGCAACAAGCTTAGCCAAAAAGAAACCGATGAGCGTGGCAAACAGATAGGTGCGCACTGGTTTGGGCCATTGTTCTAGGTTTATGTGAGGCAGGCTAAGGAACGATACCACGCTTAAAACGGTAAAAGACCAAAAGACCAGCCCAATCACCAGCCGCATCTTACTGCTTAAACCATGGCTCACGCTTTTTATGGCTTGATACAGGTATAAATCCAACATAATAAGGATAACGACAAAAATGACCGAACCGGTTAGGCTACGCATGGGCTTTTCGATTTAATATTGCAGCCCGCAAATTGCATTAATATTATTGAAACCGTTGATAACGATACCAAAATGAAGCTCCAATTCTTCGGCCACGCCTGTTTTTCGGTTACCGTTAACCAAAAAATACTGCTGTTCGACCCCTTTGTAACCTATAACCCATTGGCTGCGCAAATTTCTGTGGATGCCATGGAGGCCGATTACATTTTGATTAGCCACGGCCATCAAGACCATGTGGCCGACGCCGTGGCGGTGGCTAAACGTACAGGTGCCACCGTTATTTGTGCGTTTGAATTGATGGGGTGGTTTAATGCCCAAGGTGTTGATAATGTGCACCCTATGAATGTTGGCGGTAGCAAGGCATTTGACTTTGGCGCTGTAAAATGCGTGGTGGCGCACCACAGCAGCGTGCTGCCCGATGGCACTTATGGCGCCAACCCCATGGGCTTCTTAATTACCAGTGAACACGGCAACTTTTACTACAGTGGCGACACGGCGCTAACCCTTGACATGCAATTGATACCCCGGTGGAGCAACCTCAACTTTGCTGTGCTGCCCATTGGCGACAACTTTACAATGGGGGCTGCCGATGCAGCGGTTGCAGCGCAATTTGTACAAACCAAAACCGTAGTTGGCGTTCATTATGATACCTTTGGATACATTACCATTAACAAGGATGATGCAAAAAATACTTTTGCTGCCAAAGGAATAGAGTTACTATTGCCCGACATCGGCCAAAGCATCGAAATAAGCTGATACCAAACCACAAGCCATCACACTTTTTTACCTCACAACGCATTACATTACCCCAAAAATTGCAGCATAAACGCACCCGCGGAATGGCAAGAACAATAGGAATAGCAAATCAAAAAG
Organism: Bacteroidota bacterium; assembly: GCA_004292575.1. Lineage (GTDB taxonomy): Bacteria > Bacteroidota > Bacteroidia > Chitinophagales > Chitinophagaceae > Phnomibacter. The sequence continues at coordinate 8,563 of RDXD01000450.1, read as the reverse complement.
GCGGCGTAGGCAAAACCACCACGGCAATTAACTTGGCGGCCAGTCTGGCTGTGTTGGAGTTTAAAACCTTGCTGGTGGATGCCGACCCACAGGCCAACTCCACTACGGGCGTAGGCTTCGACCTTCAAAACGTAAATACCAGTCTGTACGATTGTCTGGTAAACAACTCGTCTGCCGCCGATGTGGTATTGAAAACCGAGATTCCCAACTTAGACCTCATACCCTCGCACATTGACTTGGTGGGTGCCGAAATAGAAATGATAAACTACCCCAGCCGCGAAAATGTGCTAAAGCAGCTGTTAGAGCCGTTGCAAAAAGATTATGATTTCATGATAATCGACTGCTCGCCTTCGTTGGGCCTCATCACCGTAAACGCCTTGGTGGCTGCCGACAGCGTGATTGTACCTGTGCAATGCGAGTTTTTTGCACTCGAAGGTCTCGGCAAGCTGCTGAACACCATTAAAATTGTGCAAAGCAGGCTGAACACAGCGCTTCAAATTGAAGGCATATTAATGACCATGTACGACGGTCGTTTGCGCTTGTGCAACCAAGTAGTAAGCGAGGTAAGGCGTCACTTCGATACCTTGGTGTTTAACACCATTATTCACAGAAACACCCGGCTAAGCGAGGCGCCCAGCGTGGGTAAACCCGTTATACTGTACGACGCCGAAAGCAAAGGAACCTCTAACTATCTTAATTTGGCCAAAGAGGTTTTGCAAAAAAACAACTTCACCAAAATAAGCGAGGCTGAACGCTACCTTTAACCTAAGGCCCTAAGTTACCGCTGCCATGATGGCATCCCGTGGCTAAAAAACGAGGCCAATTTTAGAAATCTGAGACCCAATATGAGCAAAGCAACCCCAAATAAAGACCTGATAGGCAAGGGCTTACGCAGCCTCTTGAGCAATATTGATGCCGACCTTAAAACCACCGAAGGCAACCTAAAATCTGAAATTGTTAAAAAAACAACGGCCATCATAAGGGTACCCCTAGCTAACATAGAAGTAAACCCTAAGCAACCCCGGCGCGACTTTGAAGAGCAAGCATTGAATGAGCTAGCGGCCTCCATTAAACTGCACGACATTATTCAGCCGCTAACCGTGGCCAGCTTGCCGGGGGGTAAATTTAGACTAATAGCTGGTGAGCGCCGCTTTCGTGCCTCAAAAATAGCAGGACTTACAGATGTGCCGGTGTACGTACGCGAGGCCAATGATGCCCAACTGCTGGAGCTGGCACTGCTAGAAAACCTGCAACGCGAAGATCTGAACGCCATAGAAATTGCCCTGAGCTATAAACGCATGATGGACGAGCTGCACCTGACACAAGAAGAGGTGAGTGAGCGCATGGGCAAAGAGCGAAGCACGGTAGCCAACTACATTAGGCTGCTTAAGCTGCCGCCCGACATACAGGTGGCGGTACGCAACGGGCTTATTTCTATGGGACATGCCCGCGCCGTTATAAACGTGGATGTGGTGGATAAACAGCTGTTTATTTTTAAAGAAATTACCACCAAGGGCTTGAACGTGCGCCAAACCGAAGAGCTGGTGCGCCAATTATACAAATCAAAAACTGTTAACGCGCTGGCAAAAAACGCCCTTAGCCCGGTGTACAAAAAAATAGAAGATAACTTAGCTTCGCATTTTGGCACAAAGGTGCAGCTTAAACACAGCAAAAATGGCAATGGTAGCGTTACCATTGAGTACTACTCGCTGCAAGAATTTAATAAGCTGCTGGACACTTTGGGCATAAAGGTGCAATAAAAAGCACATGCCAATGGCCCCTGTTTTGATGCTGAATTGTTTATGGAAGATGGCCGCGAAGCGCCGAAAGGGCTTTGCATTGCTCAGTAGCTTGGCGGTATGCATGGCCCTTAACACAGTTGCAGCGCAGGCGCCACTGCCCGACAGCACTGGTGCGCCCAAAGCAATCAGCAGCATCACCGATTCAACAAAGCTAAAAGACAGCCTACGGGCCCAAAAAATTAAAAAAACCATTTTGCGCAGCACATTTGTGCCGGGCTGGGGCCAAATTACCAATAAGCAAATATGGAAAGTGCCCGCGGTAGCCGCAGCCATAGGGGTACCTGCATTTCTTTTTACTTACAATTTAAGACAGTATCGCGACCTTAAACAATCTTATATCTACAGGGTAGATACCATACCCGCTAACGATGCGCTTATACCCGAACAATACCAGCCATTATCGGCCAACTCGCTGCGCTTTTTTCGCAACGAGGTTCGAAAAAATGTTGATTATAGCGTTTTGGCCTTTTTAATAGGCTGGGGCCTAAATGTGGTAGATGCGGCGGTATTTGCGCACCTCAAAGATTTCAACGTATCCGACCAACTGTCCATGCGCTTAACGCCTCAAATAAACCCGATTGGCCTTAGCCAGCTAACTTTATCGTTTTCGTTAAGGCCGAAAAAAACTTATGTTTCAATAGCAAAGTAAATCGTAACTTCTTGCGTTGGGCGTAATGCAATCACAACCTCCTAAAATTCGACTACTAGAACCAACCCAACTCTAATTCAGTAAATTTGCTTTATAATTTTAAACAGCAGCGATGAAGGCGAAATATATTAACCCATTTACCGACTTTGGATTTAAAAAAATCTTCGGTGATTCCCGAGTTGACGAAGGAAACGGACGGAGTCCTGCCAGTAAGCCCTTGCTTATTGACTTTCTAAATGCACTTTTGCCTCAAAACAACAAAATTGTTGACCTCAATTTTAAAAATACCGAGCAATTAGGACAAACCGATGCTGACCGAAAAGCTATTTATGACATTAACTGCGAAAATGAAAATGGCGAACAGTTTATTGTAGAACTGCAGAAAGCAAAACAAAATTATTTCAAGGAGAGAACCATTTATTATTCCACCTTTCCAATTAGGGAACAAGCTGAAAAAGGTGAATGGAACTACAATTTAAAGGCCGTTTATTGTGTTGGCATCTTAGATTTTACTTTTGACGACTATGAAACTGAGCCTGAAAAAAGTGAAGTTGTTCATACGATTAAACTAAAAAATCAGAATGGAAAAACTTTTTACGACAAGCTGACATACATCTATCTTGAAATGCCGAATTTCAAAAAGCAAGAAACTGATTTAAAAACCCGTTTAGACAAATGGCTATATTTTATCAAGCATTTGGAAGACTTTCAATCAATCCCAACCGTTTTTAGGGACGAGGTTTTCTCCCAAGCCTTTGAAAAGGCAGAACTTGCCAAATTTGGACAAGCCGAATTGGACAATTATGAATACAGCTTGAAAACTTACCGTGACTTAAAAAGCGTTATTGATACCGCGTTTGACGAAGGGAAAATTGAAGGAAAAATTGAAGTTGCTAAAAAACTGAAACTTAAAGGTTTATCCTCAACAGACATTGCTGATCTTACTGGGCTGGCTGAAAGTGAGATTGATAATTTATAGGCAGGACATACACTACGCCCTACATGGGTATTGCTGCAAGTTTGGCTGGAGGTAGTTATTTTCGGCTGTCCCGTACGTACGGAATCAGCAGCGGTTCCGGCGACCGAAATTCTGTTGGGCTTTTAGTTTTTATCGTGTACTTTTATCTCTTTGTTGGGCAGCAGCCCCGGGCAGGACAAGCAATGAATTCCACACCTGCGGCAATACCTGTTCGTTAGACGCAGACGCACAACACCATGGCTTTTTGCCTAGATTGCCGGTTAAAAGAAGGCCATAGTGGAATAACAGTCTGCAAAACGAAAAGCGCTTTCGCCTGCAAGCGCAAAGCTGGTAACGGATTGCTAAGGGTGAGCAAGGGCACTGATAGCATTGTGCCACAAAAAGCCGACCAAGACCAAGTGCCAGCGCAATTATTTTTTTCACCTGAAAAAGCAGTTTAAAACAACCATTTAAATCCACATCAAACAACAACAAGACGGCGTCTAAAATACCCTAAACATTCAAGCTCACAAGTAACCTAACACCAACAGCCTAGAAATACAGTCAAAACAAACGCCTGTCTAACTACTGTCACACACCCAAGAAAGTGTCGCAATAGATTCCACCAGCGCTTAGGATAAGGCAGCCGTTTACGCTTAAAGTGCAGACACTCATCAATACACCCAAAAAAATAAAAAAACATGAAAATAGCAATTCTAGGATATGGCAAAATGGGAAAAGCCATTGAAAGTATCGCCAGCCAACGCGGACACGACATTGTGCTGAAAGTGAACATTGACAATCTGCACGATTTAACGGCTCAAAACCTAAAAGCCGCCGACGTAGCCATTGAGTTTAGCGGCCCCGAGAGTGCTGTACACAATCTAAAACTTTGCTTTGACGCAGGCGTACCCGTGGTTTGCGGCAGCACTGGTTGGCTTATGCATTTGCCCGAAGTGGAGGCCTACAGGCAGCAACACAAGGCCGGCTTTTTGCACGCCAGCAATTTTAGCGTGGGCGTAAACATTTTGTTTGAAGTAAATAAGCTGCTGGCCCGGCTTATGTGCCACCATGCTGAGTACGAGGTTACCATTACCGAAACCCACCATACCGCCAAACTCGATTCGCCAAGTGGCACAGCCATTACACTGGCTGAGCAAATAAACCAAGCGCAACCACGCCACAAAGGATGGTACAACATTACCGACGATGTGCAGGTTGACCACGCCGATCGTGGCATTCCCATTTTAAGCAAGCGCATTGACCCCGCGCCGGGTACCCATGCCATTGAATACAAATCGGCCATTGACGATATTTTGCTGGTGCACACTGCCCACAGCCGCACAGGCTTTGCGCTTGGTGCCGTACTGGCGGCTGAGTTTATGCATGGTAAAAAAGGGAGCCACACCATGGCCGATGTGCTAAAAGCAAAGCTTACCGTTTGACCAACAAAACACTAAACCCGATAATAGGCCATCGCAGCTACTGCCTACAGGTACCCGATAGCGATGTTTTAAGACGCTACCAAAAGCCCCATGATGTTTACTGGGCAAGGCTATGGCCGGCTTCACTTGCCTTGGCGCAACACATAGCATGCCAAAGCCACTTGGTAAACAAACAGTGCGTGGTAGAAATAGGCGCCGGTCTTGGGCTGCCAGGCATGGTGGCTGCCCAATGGGCTGCCAATACCAAGCTAACAGATGCCAATCCCGAGGCCGTGGCACGCTTGCAATGCAACCTTGTAAAAAACAACCTCACACGTTCAACAGCCGCCATTTTTAACTGGTGCAATTGGGAACATGCGCCAGAAGCCAGCCTGGTGCTAATGAGCGATGTAAACTTTGACCCCGCCGATAACGCCGCCCTTTGGAAGCTGATTGAGCATTATTTGAACCAAAAAAGCACCATACTGCTAAGCACACCCCAGCGCCTGTGGGCAAAACCTTTTGTGGCAAAACTGTTGCCCTGGGCCGTTGATCATCAATGCGTTGTGGAAAATGGCGTGGAAATATCCCTTTTGCAACTGGCAAAACCATAAACCCATTTTCTACCAACGGCGCTTTTTACAAAGACCGCCAGCAACACCCAAAATTGGCTAACTGCCATAGTGCCAGCGGCCAATAGCAACCAAACCCCTATTTTTGAGGCCAGTAGTAACTGTGGCGGAGGAGACCAGCACAACTAAAAGCAGAAAAAACCTTCATGGCAACTAAAGTGACTAAAATAGGCGTGCTTACGTCGGGCGGCGATAGCCCCGGCATGAATGCAGCCATAAGAGCAGTGGTACGCACTGGCATTTACCACAAAATGGAGGTATTTGGGGTGTTTAGAGGCTATTCGGGGCTAATTGACAACGACATTCAGCCCATGCAAAGCCGCAGCGTAGCCAACATCATCCAGCGCGGTGGCACCATTTTAAAAACTGCCCGCTGCCCGGAGTTTTATACGCCCGAGGGACGAAAAAAAGCCTACGATAACCTTACGCGCCATGGCATTAACGGGCTGGTGGTAATTGGTGGTGATGGCAGTTTTAAAGGTGCCCAAATATTTAGCCAAGAATATGACATTCCTTGCATAGGCCTGCCCGGCACCATTGATAAGGATATAGCGGGTACCGATTTTACCATTGGTTTTGATACGGCTGTAAATACCGCGGTAGAAGCCATTGATAAAATTAGAGATACGATGGACGCCCACGACCGGCTGTTTATTGTAGAAGTGATGGGCAGAGATGCAGGCTACATTGCCCTGCACAGCGGCATAGCTACAGGTGCCGAAACCATACTGATACCAGAAGCCAAAACCACCGTGGAAGACCTTATTGGTAACCTAACCGAAAAAGAAAAGCGCAAAAAGCTGGTAAACCTGGTGGTGGTGGCCGAAGGCGATGACTTTGGAGGTGGCAATGAGGTTGGCAAGTTGGTAAAGGCAAACCTCCCCAACGCCGACGTGCGGGTTTGTATCTTAGGCCATATACAGCGCGGTGGTTCGCCCACTTGCCTCGACAGGCTTATAGCCAGCCGCATGGGCTACCACGCCGTAGAGTGCCTAATGGAGGGCCGCCATAACGTAATGGTTGGTATTGTAAACAACCGCATGCATTACACCCCACTTACGCTGGCCATTAAAGCAAAAGAAAAATTCAATAACGAGTGGCTTAAAATAGTACGCATTTTGGCCAGCTAAGGCCCCAAAAAAAAACGAGCAGCCCAGCAACCAATCATCAAAGGTTTGCACCGCCCTGAAACACGCTGGATGGCTGTTTTTTTCCCAAAAAAAATAACACTAAAACTGAAATCATGAACGGACGAGAACACAACAGCAAACGCACTAAGATTGTGGCCACGGTGGGGCCCGCATCCAGCAGCTACGACATTATGCTTGAGTTGGTAAATGCAGGCGTGAATGTATTTAGGCTAAATTTTAGCCATGGCACGCACGAAGATAAACTTACCATAATTGAACAAATACGCCGAATTAATCGCGAAGAGCCAGTAAACATTTCAATTTTAGCCGATTTGCAAGGACCAAAATTGAGGGTAGGCGAAATAGAAAACAACGCCCTTGAAATAAAGGAAGGTGATATTTTAACCTTTACCAACGAAAAGTGCGTGGGAACCTTAGAGCGCATCTATGTAAGCTATCCTAATTTGGCTGGCGATGTGCGTATTGGCAACACCATTCTGATAGACGATGGTAAGTTTGAAGTGGTTGTAAAAGATGTTTTGCGCAATGGTGATGTGCGGGTGCAGGTGGTGCTGGGCGGAATATTATCATCAAAAAAAGGCATTAACCTGCCCGACACAAAAATTTCGCTACCAGCCCTTACCGATAAAGATTTGGTGGATTTGGATTTTATAATAGAGCAACAGTGCGACTGGGTGGCCCTCAGTTTTGTGCGCAGCGTAAAAGACCTGGTTATACTGCGCAGCAAACTTGATGAGCGCAAAAGCAAAACCAAAATCATTGCTAAAATTGAGAAGCCCGAGGCCATTGCCAATATCCGCGAAATTATTTTAGAAAGCGATGGAATAATGGTGGCTCGAGGCGACTTGGGTGTGGAAATGCCGGTAGAAAAAGTACCGATGATACAGAAAGACCTGATTAGAAAATGCATGCACCGCGCCAAGCCAGTTATTGTGGCCACACAAATGATGGAGAGCATGATGGAGCGTGCAAAACCCAACCGCAGCGAAATAACCGATGTGGCCAACGCGGTGCTTGAGGGTGCCGATGCGGTAATGTTGAGTGGCGAAACAGCAGCGGGTAATCACCCCGTATTGGTGGTACAAACCATGACCAAAATTATTCGGGAAATAGAAAACACAGCCTACAATTTTAACCGCGACGAAACCCTGCGCCCACAGCCGCATTCGCCATCTTTTTTAAGCGATGCCATTTGCTACAACGCCGCCAAAATGGCCCAAGACGTAACTGCCGATGCGTTGGTAGGCATGACCCAAACAGGTTATACCGCATTTATGCTCAGCAGCTATCGGCCCAAGGCACCGCTCTACATTTTTACCAAAGAGCGCAGCCTGGTAAATCAACTTAGCCTTAGCTGGGGCGTGCGGGCCTTCTTTTATTCTGAAGAAGACAGTTTGGATTCCATTATAGCCGACCAAATAAAAATATTAAAAGAAAAGGGTTACCTAAAATCAGGCGATACCGTAATAAACACCGGCAGCACACCAGTGCAGCTTCACTTGCCTACCAACGTAATTAAGGTAACCAAAGTTGACTAACCAATCTACACGGCAACCACCACGATTGTTGGAGTGGATTTTTTAAAAATTGAATTGCAGTTCTTTCCCCGTAATACGTAAATATGTACCAAGACAGAAGAGACCAGAACCGCGGCGGTGGCGGAGGATACCAGCGCCGTTATGATAACCGCCCGCAACAACCCAGACGCAATCCGCTGCCCGAAGGGTTTTCGCTTTTCTATTTGGCAGTGGTTTGCCCCGCCGAAATAAACGAGCAAGTAAAGCAGTTTAAAGCCCACTTGGAGCATACCTATGGCTGCACATCGGCAGCAAAATCACCGGCACACATTACCGTAGTGCCTCCATTTAGAGCCGAAGACGAAATGGCTGCACCCATTGCCGATTTTGTACAAACCTTTAACATGGGCGTGGTACCCATTGACATAAA
>RDXD01000449.1 GCA_004292575.1 Bacteroidota bacterium | reverse complement strand
GCTGACATGTGGGTGCCTATCTTTGCGCAAAATAAAGAACACGTACTCGATGTGCTGAATGAACACATCACCCAGTTGCGCAAGTTTAAAACATGCTTCGAAAAAGAAAATTGGAGCTATTTGCGCGAGTTGATTGAACAGGCTAACGGCATAAAACGCATCATACAATAGCCCGCAACAATCAGTTTACTAGGCACTACCGTGGTACAATCATGGCAATTGCTGCGGTAGTTGCATAAAAAAAATGTTATGGATAAAGAAAACAAAATCGATTCGACAGTAAGTTTTGAGTCGTTGGGCTTAGCCCCACATTTGCTAAAAGCCACCGAAGCGCTTGGGTTTACCAGCGCAACCGCCATTCAGCAAAAAGCCATTCCTACCTTGCTCAGCGGGGTGAAAGATTTTATTGGATTGGCCCAAACGGGTACCGGCAAAACGGCTGCCTTTGGGTTGCCTCTTTTGCAAATAATTGACGAGAACAATAAAAAACCTCAGGCTTTGATTGTGTGCCCTACCCGCGAATTGTGCATGCAAATAACCAAGGAAATTGACTTGTTCAAAAAGTTTGCGCCCGCTGTTTTTGCCGTGCCTGTTTATGGCGGCACGTCTATCACCAGTCAAATACGCGACTTGCGCCGACCCGTGCAAATTGTGGTGGCCACGCCGGGCAGGCTTATTGATCTAATAGAGCGAAAAGCCATTGACCTTAATGAAATTAGCTATGTGGTACTTGATGAAGCCGACGAAATGCTGAACATGGGCTTTCAGGACGACATCGAATTTATTTTGAAAAATACGCCCAATCGTAAAAGCATTTGGCTGTTTAGTGCCACCATGCCACCCGAAATAAAAAAGGTGAGCAAAACGTATATGACCAACCCCGAAGAGGTTCAAATTGGTAAGGTCAATACGTCTAACAAAAGCATCGATCACCAATACTACGTTACCAGCGGCCATCAGCGCTACGAAACACTAAAGCGCCTTATTGACTTTAATCCGGGTATTTATGGGCTTATTTTTACCCGCACCAAAATAGATGCCCAAGAAATAACCGATAAGCTAACCCGCGAGGGCTATGATGTAGATGCATTGCACGGCGACCTTAACCAAGGCCAGCGTGATAAGGTGATGAACGCCTTTAGGGCAAAGACCTTACAGTTGCTGGTGGCAACCGATGTGGCAGCGCGTGGCATTGATGTTTCGGGCATTACACACGTTATTAATTTTGAATTGCCCGATGATGTGGAAGTTTATACACACCGCAGTGGACGCACCGGCAGGGCAGGCAATTTGGGCGTGTCCATTTCTATCATTACAGCCCGCGAAATGGGCCGCATTCGCCTAATTGAAAAAATTGCCCAATCGCATTTTCACAAATCCGAAATACCCACTGGTAAAGATGTTTGCCGCAAGCAGTTCCACCATTTTATGGAAAAGCTATTGAAAGCCGACATTAGCCATGGCGATTACGAAACCTATCTGCCAATGCTTCAGGAAAAGTTTGCCGACGTCTCCAAGGAAGAGGTGCTTCAACGGGTGGCTGCCATGGAGTTTGACCGTTTTTTAAAGTACTATGAGAACAGCGGCGACTTAAACATACGCGACCGTGAACGTACCAAGGGTGGTGAACGCGTGTCGTTTGAGCGTGAAAAAGGCCGCACCCGCGATAACCGCGACCGCGACTTTACCGGAGGCGCAGGTTACGACAAATTGTTTGTGAACCTAGGTACCAAAGACGGGTTTTACAAAGCCAGTTTTTTACAGTTTATACTTGATATGAGCGATCTAAAAAAAGACGTCTTGGGCCGCATAGACATGAAGGAAATGAACAGTTGGGTAGAGGTTTCAAAGGATGTGGCCAAGCAAATGGTTGCTGCCATTGATGGCAAAACCTACAAAGGCCGCCGAATTCGTATGAATGAAGCTTAACGTCTTTAACATTGAATGTTTAATTTGTTATAATTTAATCAATATCAAAGGGTTATAATGGAATCAGAAACACTAACCATCAACCAAAAAGTACAAGCCGCTTGGCAAAAACGGCCCCTTATTATTAGTGGCCCCTGCAGTGCAGAAACCGAAGAGCAGGTGCTAAGCACCGCACAGCGACTGGCTAACACGGGCAAAATTGACGTGCTGCGCGCCGGAATTTGGAAACCCCGCACCCGGCCAGGTATGTTTGAAGGCATAGGCACCAAAGGCCTGCCATGGCTGCAAAAGGCAAAGGCCATTACCGGATTGCCACTAACGGTGGAAGTAGCCACCGCAAAACAAGTAGAAGATGCGTTGCACTTTGACATCGACATTTTATGGATAGGAGCACGCACCACCGTAAACCCATTTAGCGTGCAAGAAATTGCCGATGCGCTAAAGGGTGTGGATGTGCCTGTGCTTATAAAAAACCCCATAAACCCCGATCTGGAATTGTGGGGTGGAGCCGTAGAGCGCATTGCCCGTGCAGGCATAAGCCAAATAGGACTTATTCACCGCGGATTTAGCAACTATGGCAATACGGAGTATCGCAATGCACCCATGTGGCATTTGGCCATTGAAATGAAGCGTCGCAACCCCAACATGTTGATGATTTGCGACCCGTCGCACATTTGTGGCCGTCGCGATATTTTGCAGGAAACGTCTCAAAAAAGCATCGATCTGGACTTTGATGGCCTCATGATTGAAAGCCATATTGATCCTGACAACGCTTGGAGCGATGCCAAACAGCAAATAACACCGGAGCAGGTAGGCAACATGCTCAGCAGCATATTGTGGCGCACCGAAGATGTAAATTCGGAAGTGTACCACGCCGCGCTTGAGAAATTGCGCCAGCAAATAAACCATCTCGACGATGAACTGATGATGATATTGAGCCAACGCATGAAAATTGCCGAAAACATTGGGCTGTACAAGCGCGACAATAACATTACCATTTTGCAGACCAACCGTTGGAACGAGATTCTGGAGCGTGCCACCAACCGCGGCGAAAAAATTGGGTTGAGCAAAGATTTCATTACCCGCTATTTCGATGCGGTACACATGGAAAGCATCAACCATCAAAACAAAATAATGAATGCCTAAGCATTGGGCACCGCGTATTTCATGCAAACAAAGACTTACCATTTTAGCACTGCAAGTACCGATGTTTACATTAACGGTAGCCTAAGCCAGTTATCGAAAATTGTAGATAAAAAGCAGACCATCATTATTACCGATACCCATGTGTTTGAGGCCCATGGCAGCAAGCTCAAGGGTTGGCGTACCATTGTAATGCCAGCGGGCGAGGCACACAAAAATCAGCAAACCGCCGATGATATTATTGGCCAACTGATACAACTGGAGGCCGATAGGCAAACCATACTGGTGGGGTTGGGTGGTGGCGTGGTAACCGATATGACCGGCTATGTAGCCAGTATTTACATGCGTGGCATAGCCTTTGGTTTTGTGCCTACTACGGTGCTGGCCATGGTTGATGCTGCTATTGGGGGGAAAAATGGGGTGGATGTGGGCCTGTACAAAAACATGGTGGGTACCATACGACAGCCAAATTTTTTGCTGTACGATGTGGCTTTGCTTAAAACATTGCCCCACCCCGAATGGACCTATGGTTTCGCCGAAATTATAAAACATGCCAGCATCAAAAGCTTGCCCATGTTTAAGCAATTGCAGCAGCACCAGTTGGATCAGTTTAAAAGCAAAAAACTATTGCTTCAGCAACTGATAGAGCGCAACGTGCTGTTGAAAATAAAAGTGGTGCAGCAGGATGAGTTTGAAAAAGCCGACCGTAAGCTGCTGAATTTTGGCCATACACTTGGCCATGCCTTTGAAAACCAGTACCAACTGCCTCATGGCCAAGCCATTGCCATTGGCATGGTACATGCGGCGCATTTTTCGGGCCAGCTGGCAGATTTTAGGCAAACTGCCGCCCTGGTGGCTTTGTTAGAGCAATACGAGTTGCCCACCCATTTGCGCTTTGAAACCGATACGGTTTTTGAGGTGCTAAAAATGGATAAAAAGCGTGCTGGCGCAGCCATGAATTTTGTGCTTTTAAAGAAGATAGGTAGCGCTTTTATACAGCCCATAGCCTTAACCGATCTAAAAACCCTAATGCAGAATCCGTGACGCAGGTAACCGTAATGCCCGGACGCATATCGGGTACCCTTACTGCCAATGCCAGCAAAAGCGCCATGCAGCGCGCCTGTGCAACGGCGCTGGTGTGTTTACGCCCCACACTTATACACAACCCCGGCCACAGCAATGATGATAATGCCGCTTTGGCGATTATTACCCAACTGGGGGCCCGCATACAAGCCCAACCCAACGGTAGTTTGCTCATACAGGGCGTGGGTGCACAAGTATTGCCGCTGCTAGATGCCAATGGCCTAGGGCAATTGGACTGTGGCGAAAGTGGCCTTAGTATTCGTATGTTTACCCCTTTGGCCGCGCTAAGTGCTTGGCCGGTAATGGTTTCGGGAAGGGGAAGTTTGATTACCCGACCCATGGATTTTTTTGACGAAACGCTGCCCCAATTGGGTGTGGCGTGCCAAAGCCAGCAGGGTAAATTGCCGCTCCGTATTCAAGGGCCATTGGTGCCTGCCAATATCACGGTGGATGGATCGCTGAGCTCTCAGTTTTTAACGGGCTTACTTATGGCATATAGTGCTGTTGGTGCCTGCGGTGTTACCATTACCGTGTCCAATCTCAAAAGCCGCCCTTACATAGATTTAACGCTACAGTTGCTGCAAAGCTTTGGACTAAAATTGCCCATTAACCACCAGTACGAACGTTTTGAGTACACGGCTGAACCATTTGAGCCCGTTGCCCAGCCGCTGCCGCTTGATTATACGGTTGAGGGCGACTGGAGTGGCGCCGCATTTCTATTGGTGGCTGCCGCCGTGGCGGGCAGTATTCGCTTGCAAGGCTTATGGGCACATTCAAAGCAGGCCGACAAAAAAATTGTTGAAGCACTAAAGTCGGCGGGTGCTGCAATAACTGTGGAAGCCGATGCCGTGGAGGTTGCTAAAAAAATGCTGGTTGGTTTTAGTTTCGATGCTACCGATTGCCCCGATCTTTTTCCGCCGCTGGTGGCGCTGGCCGCCAACTGCACCGGCCTAACCCGATTGAAAGGTCTAGGGCGCTTAAAACACAAAGAGAGCGACCGTGGCGTTACGCTGCAGCAGGAGTTTGCTAAGCTGGGTGTGAAAATAACACTGGGCCAAGACGACATTATGCTGGTACACGGCACCGGCCTCATAAGTGTGCAGGAACCCCAGCTTCACTCTCACCACGATCACCGCATTGCCATGGCGGCAGCAGTGGCTGCGCTTACCGCAACTAGTGCAGTAAGCATTAGCCATGCTAATGCCATCGATAAATCGTACCCCATGTTTTACCAACACCTCAAGCAGCTGGGGGCCACTGTTTTGGAAAACAATTGAAACCTGTAGAAAAGTTAGAGTCAACACCTATTGCAGCAGCTTAAAGGCAAAAACAACCGTGTTATGAACCATTTTGGACAATATTTCAGGGTTTCAATTTTTGGCGAAAGCCACGGCGCAGGCCCCGGCATCGTAATAGATGGGTGTCCTGCAGGTTTGCCCCTTTGCGAAGACGACTTTTTACCCGATTTGGAGCGGCGCAAGGGTGGACAGCAAAAAGGGACTACGCCGCGAAAAGAAGACGACTACCCCCTGTTTAAAAGCGGCATTTTTAATGGTTTAACCACAGGGGCACCGCTGGCCATTTTTTTTGAAAACAATAATACCCGCAGTGGCGACTACGAAAAGCAGCGGGCTGTGCCGCGTCCTGGGCATGCCGATTTTGTGGCCAACAAAAAGTTTGGAGGATTCGAGGACTATCGTGGCGGAGGCCATTTTAGTGGACGGCTTACGGTGTGCCTGGTGGCAGCAGGTGTGGTGGCAAAGCGCATCTTGGCTGCGGCTTCGGGCAATGCCATTGCAGTAAGCTCCAACATTGCCGAAATAGGAGGCGAAGCGGATTTAGAGCGTGGTTTGCAGCGGGCCATTGATGAAAAAGATTCTGTGGGAGGTATTGTAGCCTGTACCGTTGAACACCTGCCTATTGGGCTTGGGGAGCCGTTTTGGAACTCCATAGAATCCCTGATAAGCCACGCGGTATTTGCCATACCCGCCGTGCGGGGTATAGAATTTGGCACCGGTTTTGCTGCGGCCCGCATGTTTGGTGTGCAACATAACGATGCCATTGCCAATGCAGATGGGCAAACCACCACCAACCACGCTGGCGGTGTAGTAGGCGGCATTACCAATGGCAATCCGCTCAGTTTTCGCATCGCCATCAAGCCCACCTCATCTACCCCCAAAACCCAGCATACCCTTAATTGGGAGACTGGAGAAATTGAAGACTTTTCGGTGAAAGGACGACATGATTTATGTATAGCGCTAAGGGTGCCTCCTGTACTAGAAGCCGTTACGGCTATGGTTTTAGCCGATGCCATGCTGGCTGCACAGCTGGTGCCAAGAGTTATAGATTTATCTCGCCAATGGGTACCATCGCCCATGGTGTACCATATTACCACCCAAGCCGAGTGGCACCACGCTTTGGCCACCGGCAGTTACTTGGCGCCATCTGTAGCCCACGAGGGCTTTATGCATGCCAGCCTGCACTACCAAACATTGGGTGTATTGCAGCGGTACTATGGCGGGCAAACAGACTTGGTAAAGCTTTGTATTGATACCAGCCAACTGCAGTGCGAACTGCGGTATGAATGGGCCGATAGCATGCAGCAGTATTTTCCACATGTGTATGGGGCCATACCTTGTGCGGCGGTAGTGCGGGTAGAGCCAGTGGCTTAACGCTGGGTAAAAAACGGCAGGTATTACGGTGCCAAACCCTATTTTTGCCCCACCACATTTTCACCATATTTCATGAGCAACACCAACCCCAACGCCATTCTTGTTTTAGAGGATGGGCACGTTTTTTATGGCCAGGCCTTTGGCAAAATTGGAACCACCAGCGGCGAAATTTGCTTTAATACGGGCATGACTGGTTATCAGGAAGTATTTACCGACCCCAGTTATTATGGTCAGGTATTAATTATGAACAGTGTGCACATTGGCAACTATGGGGTAAAAGAGGCCGATGTAGAAAGCAGCTCGGTAAAAATTCGTGGTTTAATTGGGCGCAATCTTGAAGAAAAATTTAGCCGCTTTCAAGCCAACGCGGCCCTTAGCGATTATTTGGTGCAAAACAATATTGTAGCCATTGAAGGCATAGACACAAGGGCGTTGGTTGCCCACATACGGCAGCGGGGAGCCATGAACTGCATTATAAGCAGCGAGGGCAAAACACCCGATGAGCTTAAAGCCGCTTTAAATGATGTGCCCAACATGGATGGGCTTGAGCTGGCCAGTGCCGTCAGCACCCTGGCACCATACTATCGTGGCAATCCAGCATCGCCAAAGCGTGTGGCGGTACTTGACTTTGGTATAAAGCAAAATATTTTAAGTTGTTTGGTAGGCCGCGGCATCTACGCCAAGGTTTTTCCCGCTAATACGGGTCTGGCGGAATTACTCGATTTTGAGCCCGACGGCTTCTTTATCAGCAATGGTCCAGGTGATCCGGCGGCGCTATCGCAGGCCATTGAAACCATCAAGCTAATTACCGAGCAAAACAAACCCATTTTTGGCATCTGTTTGGGTCACCAATTGCTGGCGTTGGCGCATGGCATTCCCACATTTAAAATGCACCACGGCCACCGCGGCCTCAACCATCCTGTAAAAAACCTGCTTACCGGGAAAAGTGAGATTACCACGCAAAATCACGGGTTTGGCGTAGATCCTGAAGCCATAAAGAACGCCCAAAACATCGAAATTACCCACGTTAACTTAAACGACGATAGCATTGAAGGTATCCGCATAAAAGACAAGCCATTTTTTAGCGTTCAATACCACCCCGAAGCCACGCCGGGCCCGCACGACAGCCGTTATTTGTTCGACCATTTTATGGCTTTGATGCAAGCGCAAAACTAAATTCCAGTTCGACAGAAAGTTGATTTTTGGCATACGGTGCTAACACCAGGCCAGCAGAGTAGCTTTGTTAGGGTATTACATCAGCGCAATCTGCGCTGATTTCTTGCTGCTGCGGCTATGTTGGACTTTTTCAGCGTTTGGGTGCCGCATTTGGCGTAATGGTTGGCAAACCCTTGAGGAAGACTATAATCCTTGCGAACGGTGAAAAAATAGAAGGGCGATGAGCGGATAAGTCCACTGATGCGGAAGTACGCTCAATGCTGATTTTTTTACCCTGCAATGATTGCGGCTGGTGCTATATCGGCGAGGGTGCAACGTGTTTCGAATTTTAAAGCGTGGGGTGGTAGTATTGAGTAATGGTAAGTAAATTACTGACCAAAATCAGGAAAAGCCGACGGGCCGTGCAAGCTACATGCGCTAACTTGCAGCCATAATTTTTTGGGTATGCATTCGGCAGTTTTAGTTATCAATTGCGGCAGTTCTTCGGTTAAGTTTTCGTGTATAGAGGCAGGTACGCAAGCACTGCTTTGTGGGGGCATGGCCGAAAAGCTATTAACCGAAGCAGCGGTGGTTACCATAGAACTGGGAGACGAGACCACAAAAACGGCCATGCCGATGGGTGGTCATGCAGAAGCCATTTCGGCCATTTATTCGGCGCTGCAGCAAGCAGGTATTGCCGAGCGCATTGCTGCTGTGGGGCATAGGGTGGTGCACGGCGCCGAGGCTTTTAAATCGTCGGTGGTTATTACAGATGCCGTATTGGATACCATTGAGCGTTGCGCATCATTTGCGCCCCTACACAATCCTGCCAATCTTTTGGGTATAAAAATGATGCAGCAGTTGGCGCCGCATTGGCCTCAGGTGGCCGTTTTCGACACGGCTTTTCATCAAACTCTGCCACCCGAGGCTTTTTTGTATGGCGTACCCATGCCCTGGTACCGCGATTTTGGCGTGCGCCGCTATGGCTTTCATGGCAGCAGTCACCGGTTTGTATGCCAACAGGCGGCCCATATGCTGGGCATACCCTTATCAAACAGTGCTTTTATAACGGCACACTTGGGCAATGGTTCCAGCGCAGCAGCCATTTTAAATGGAAAAAGTGTGGATACCACCATGGGCTTTACCCCGCTGGAGGGCTTGGTAATGGGTACACGCAGCGGCGATGTGGATGCGGGATTGCTGCCCTACTTGGCCACGAGTTTGCAAATGTCCACCAACGAGGTGATTGGGCTGCTGAATACCAAAAGTGGTTTGCTGGGCCTAAGTGGATTAAGCAATGATATGCGAACGCTGTCGGAAGCCGCTTCGAGTGGCAACGCCGGTGCTGCTTTGGCCATAGAGGTATTTGTGTTTAGACTGGCAAAGGCCATTGGTGCGCTGGCCATTTCACTGCCGCGGCTGGATGCGTTGGTTTTTACGGGTGGCATAGGCGAAAACAGCGTTATGGTGAGGTCGAAGACCCTGGCTCGGCTGTCTATTTTGGGTTTTGAAGAAGATGCAACGCAAAATGCCCTCTGTATCCGCGGTAGGTCGGGCACCATTAGCAGCGCTGCATCTACCACAGCATTAGTAGCGAATACGAATGAAGAATTGATGATAGCAACCGATACGCTGCGTGTATTGGCTGAGCGTGTGGAAGGGCTGGGGGATTAACCCGATTTACGAAGGGGAAGTACTGTAACAACAGTGTCGCCTACAGGCGTACGAAACAATTTTCGAACATGATTTCTGAACGCTAAGCAAGAAGACGGCCAGTTTGTGGGCACCTTGAAAGCAATAAAAATATACGGATGAAAACTTATTATTTGGCACCTATTGGTCTTGATGCAGCGTTAACCTCGGTAGCCTTGGGTACGATGCGTGCCCTAGAGCGTCGGCGGCTGAAAGCTGCATTTGTGAAACCCCTCGCCGACGATTATCCCGGTGCCGATGGAGAGCGGTCGGCAAGCTTCGCCCGCTCGCTGTTTAACATTGATGTACCCACGCCCATTAGCATTGAGCACGCCGAAAACCTGCTGAGTTTAGGTTTAAAAGAGCAGCTAATGGAAGAAATTGTAGCGCTCATAGGCCAAGCCCATGCCGATGCCGACCTGAGGGTAGTGGAAGGATTGGCACATAATCCCCAAAAACCAGCCTTGAGCGGCCTTAATGCCGACATTGCCCGCAATTTGCAGGCCGAGGTAATATTGGTGGTGGCCGCCGATAAACTGGATGCCATAAACATAGCCGAACAAATAGAAATAACTGTGCAGCTGTTTGCGGGTTTGGGCCGTTCGCTGTTGGCGGGTTTTGTGCTTACCAAACTGCCCGATGGCACCAATGTGGATGCGTTTGTAGCGGAAATTGCAAGTGCCAGCAAAACCGTGAGCGGCGGACTGTGCCCATTTATAGGAGCCACGCCTTTCAATAGCACGCTTACGGCGCCGCGCATGCAGGATGTGAGCAACCACTTAAAGGCCCGCGTTTTATTTCATGGCAATATTGAAACCGCCAGAGTGTACGACATTATGGTGGCTACCCGCAGCATAGAGTACATTGTGGATAGGCTGCGCCCGGGAGCGCTTATTGTAACCGCCGGCGACCGCGACGATGTGCTTATAGCCACCAGCATGGCCGTGATGCGTGGCGTACCCATAGCCGGCTTACTGCTGACCAGCGGTTTTGAGCCAAAACCGGTTATAAAAAAGCTGTGTGCACCCGCCTTGTTGCAAAAGGTGCCAGTTATTATTACCGATTATACTACGTTTGAAACGGTTAACCTGCTGGGTAAAATGGATCACCATATACCCGCAGACGATATTGAAAGGGCTACCAAATTGACCGACTATGTGGCAGATTTTTTGCAAACCGATGTATTGCTGGCCAAGTTGGGCGAGCCACAGGAAACCCGCATGCCGCCCGCAGCTTTTAGGTACCAATTGATGATGGCCGCCCGCAAAGCCCACAAAACCATTGTGTTGCCCGAAGGTAATGAGCCCCGCACCATTTGTGCTGCTGTGCTTTGCCACGAAAAACAAATAGCGCAGTGTATTTTGCTGGGTAATCCAGATGAAATAATGCAGGTGGCCGAAGCGCAGGGTGTAGAACTACCAGCCAGTTTACGTATTATAGACCCAGAAAATGTGCGGGCGCAATATGTGGCGGGCATGGTGGAAATGCGCAAGGCGAAAGGCCTTACCCCGGGGCAAGCCTTGGTACAATTGGAAGACAATGTAGTATTGGGTACTATGATGATGGTAAATGGCGATGTAGACGGCCTCGTAAGTGGGGCAGTGCACACCACCGCCAACACCATTAGACCCGCATTGCAGCTTATAAAAACCGCACCCGGCGCTAGCTTGGTAAGCAGTATTTTCTTTATGCTGATGCCCGACCAAGTGTATGTGTACGGCGACTGTGCCGTTAACCCCGACCCTACGGCAGAAGAGCTGGCAGACATTGCCATACAAAGTGCCGATAGTGCCCAAGCCTTTGGATTGCACCCCAGGGTGGCCATGATAAGCTACAGCACAGGTACCAGTGGTGCCGGTGCCGATGTAGAAAAAGTGGCTGCCGCTACCCGCTTGGCGCAGCAAAAACGCCCCGACTTACTTATTGACGGGCCTTTGCAATACGATGCGGCCAGCGTGGAAAGTGTAGGCAGACAAAAAAGCCCCGGCAGCCCAGTGGCCGGCCAAGCCAACGTGTTTATTTTCCCCGACCTTAACACCGGCAATACCACCTACAAAGCTGTGCAGCGCAGTGCGGGCGTGGTTAGCGTGGGTCCTATGCTGCAGGGTTTGCGCCGACCCGTAAACGATTTAAGTCGTGGTGCGCTTATTGATGATATTGTGTACACCATTGCGCTTACGGCCATACAGGCACAGACAGCCCCGGCCATATAACCATGGTATTGCTGGCCCAAAAAACATAAGCACCACCAAAAGTTGATACTTTTACCGCCATGAACATAGCCATTATAAACGGGCCCAATCTTAATTTGCTGGGTAAGCGCGAAACCAACATCTATGGACAGCAGAGTTTTGATGACTATTTGCAAGTGCTGCGCCAGCGCTTCCCCCAGCACCAACTGGCTTATTATCAAAGCAATGTAGAGGGCGACTTAATTGGTGCCATTCAACAGTTTGGCTTTAGCAGCCAGGGCATAGTGCTAAACCCCGGCGGCTACACCCACACCTCGGTGGCATTGGGCGATGCCATTGCAGCCGTTACCGCACCGGTAATAGAAGTACACATTAGCAATACGGCTGCACGCGAGGCTTTTAGGCAAATTAGCCATGTAAGCGCAAAATGCCGGGGTACCATTATTGGTCTTGGCTTGCAGGGCTACGAACTGGCGGTGCGGGCATTGCTGGGTGAGTAGCGGCAATGCGGTTGTTTTTTTGGTATTGCAAAAAAGAACAACAGCGCAGTAGTTCCACCAAGTTAGGCCCCAGAAATTACGAGTTGCCAGCGTTTAAGGTGTCGCGGGTGTTTTTTTGAACCGTAATGGCTCCAAATAGCGAGAGCAAAAATGCAAATGCGTAAAAGCCTTTTTCGCTCGGCAAAAGCGTGGCATTCCACAAGCCCACAATGAGCAATACAATAGTCAGTACGGTGCAAAACCAGCAAAGGCCATAGTAGATGTCGGTTACTTTTATGCCTTCTAGGCGGTCTCGCACACTTTTCTGCAGGGATATAACGGCAAATAGCCCAAACATAAGCACCGTGAAGTAGTAGCCCTTTTCGTTGAGCTGCATTTCGGCACGCCAAAGGCCAATTATAAAGCCAATCATACCGGTGCCCAATGCTACCCAAGAGGCACCCACAAATGCTGGTGATGGTTTTTGTGTCATGTTGAAGATTTATGGTATTAAAATATGTTGAAAATCAATTAACCAACGGCCAAAAAAAAGAATATAGCTATCCTGTGGCGCAAATTTGAAGCATGGATTTGTTTTTCAATCTTGTTTTTGAATCACTAAGTTGCCAACAATGATAAACTTTTTTCCCGATACCACGCTAATGCGGGCGTTTTGGGCCACCACTTGGCTGATGTTTAAAACGCACTCACAGTTGGCCACGGGGTCAATTACGATTTCTACAGAGCCGGTAACGGTGGAGGGCGGCATAGATTGATGGAGCCAGTTTTGGGGCAGGTTCCAATTGCCCGAACCCACAAACGTATAAACCGTAGGCAGGTTGCAGACGGCTGGCGTAGGCGTATTTTGCCCAATGGTAAGGGTGCCATTGCTCGCCGTCCAATAATTGTACACGCCGCCAGCCACGGTGGCCCAGTCTTTTAGACTTACCGATTTAGCTGCGCTTGGTGCCATGGTATAGCTGCCGGGGCCCACCACAATGTACACTTTTACACCATTGGTCCAGGTTAGCGGCGCGGCTGCCACACAGGCCTCGGGAAAATTGCACCAGGGGCTTAGGAAATAAGCGCGGTTTAAACCCACCACCATGGCGATGCCATTTTCATCGATGCACACAGCAGTTCGTTCTGAGTGATAAGTGCAAGAAGAGAAACAAGTA
>RDXD01000087.1 GCA_004292575.1 Bacteroidota bacterium | reverse complement strand
AATTGATGCAACCGGCAAACATTTAAGTGCCGGTATTATTGATGAACATTCACATATTGCCTCTGCTTCTACCAACGAAGGTGGCCAGTCTGTAACCTCAGAAGTACGTATCACCGATAATTTAGATCCGGATGATATTAATATTTACCGCCAGTTAAGTGGTGGGGTAACTACTTCGCATATCCTGCATGGTTCTGCTAATACCATTGGCGGCCAAACCCAACTGATAAAACTGCGCTGGGGTGCCAACGATGAGCAATTGAAATTTGCAGGTGCCGATGGCTTTATAAAATTTGCACTGGGCGAAAATGTAAAACGCACCACTTCATCTTCCAACAACCGCTTTCCCGATACCCGCATGGGTGTAAACCAGGTGTTGATAGATGCCTTTACCCGCGCTACCGACTACCAAAATGCCATAAAAGCAGCCACCGTGGTGGGCAAAAGAGGTGAGGTAAGCAGCCCCTGGACCACTATTCGCCGTGATTTGGAGCTGGAGGCACTGGTAGAAATTATGAACAAAAAACGCTTTATAACCTGCCACAGCTATGTGGCCAGCGAAATAGTGGCTACCATGCAGGTGGCCGAAAAATTTGGCTTTGTGGTAAATACGTTTACCCACATACTAGAAGGCTATAAAGTGGCCGACAGAATGCGGGCACATGGTGCTGCCGCCAGCACCTTTAGCGATTGGTACGGCTACAAAATGGAGGTGCAGGATGCCATTGCTTACAATGCCGCCATTATGCAAAAAGTAGGCCTTAATGTGGCCATAAATAGCGATGATGCCGAAATGGCCCGCCGCCTTAACCAAGAGGCCGCTAAGGCCGTAAAGTATGGCGGCGTAAGCGAAGAGGAAGCCCTGAAAATGGTAACCATAAACGCGGCAAAAATGCTACACATTGAGAAACAAGTGGGCAGCCTGACGGTTGGTAAGGATGCCGACCTGGTAATTTGGAGCGATAACCCCCTGAGCATTTATGCCAAAGCTCTAACCACCATGGTGGATGGTGCGGTATATTTCGACCGCGAAAAAGATGCCCAACTGCGCAAGCAAATTGCTGCCGAACGTACACGCCTGATACAAAAAATGATTGGCGAAAAACGCGGCGGTGGCGCCGTGGGGCCGGCAATTCCAGCGTTTAACCTGCACATGGGTTGCAACGATCACGAGCACTACAAAGGCCTGTTGGATGTGGAAGACTAACACCATTAATCTACCCAAAGCCAGAAACTATTGGAGCTTCTAATGACCATAATAATGCGTTTCTACACCCGTAGAAATACACCTAAAACAATAACACCATGAAACGTACCATAACCGCAGCACTACTTGCCCTCAGCAGCATGGTGCAAGCACAGGAAACCGTATATCCTGCCGCAGCACAAAACGGACTGCTGTATATAAAAAATGGCACAGCCCACGTGGGCAACGGCCAAATTATTGAAAACGCCAGCATCTTGATTGACAAAGGCAAAATTGTAGCCATTGGCCAAAATGTGCCCGTACCCACCGGCAATGTAAAGGTGTACGACGTTAGCGGGCAGCACATATACCCCGGCCTTATTTTGTGCAACAGTGCACTGGGGCTTAAAGAAATAGCCAGTGGTGTACGTGGTAGCAACGACTACCAGGAAATAGGCGACGTAAACCCCAACATTAGCAGCGCCTACGCCTACAATGCCGATAGCAAAATGATAAATGTGCTGCGCAGCAATGGCATACTGCTGGCCCACGTGGTGCCGCAGGGCAATTTGGTTACCGGTACCAGCAGCGTGGTGCAGCTAGATGCCTGGAGCTTTGAAGACGCCGTGTATGCCAAAGACAATGGCATGCACATAGATATGCCCACCATGCTAAACCGACCCAGTGGCCGGGCTGCATTTTTAGCGTTGCTAACGGGGCAGGCACCGCCACAAACCGATGCCGGCAAAGAGGCCCTCAATACCATTGAAGCCATTAAGGTATTTCTGCGCGAAGCAAAAGCCTATGCTGCCGAGCCTACGCATGCCAATGCCAACCTGCGCCTAGAGGCCGCATTGCCGTTGTTTGAGAAAAAACAAAAACTCTACCTACACGCCAACGAGGTAAAGCAAATGCTGGTGGCCATTGACTTTGTAAAAGAATTTGGATTTGACGTGGTAATTGTGGGTGGTACAGAGAGCTACCAAATAGCCGATTTGCTAAAGCAAAACAACATAGCTGTTATTTTAGACCAGCAGCACAGGCTGCCCAGTATGGACGACGACGACGTGGACCAGCCCTACAAAACACCTGCCGTGTTGCAAAAGGCCGGGGTGCTGTTTGCCCTGAACGATGAGGATGAAAATACCCGGTACCGCAACCTGGCCTTTAATGCTGGCACTGCGGCAGCCTATGGCCTTAGCAAAGAGGAAGCCCTAATGGCCATAACCCTAAACGCCGCAAAAATTTTGGGCATTGAAAGCCGCACGGGCAGCCTAGAGCTGGGCAAGGACGCCAACATTGTGGTTAGCCAAGGCGATATATTGGATGTGCGCACCAACCAGGTAACACATGCATTTATACAGGGCCGCACCCTAGACCTAACTGATAAACAAAAACTATTGAACGAACGCTATAAAATGCGCTATGGTATAAAGTAAGCAAGCTGCAATACACTTACATTTTACCCTTTTTGTGAACTGCCCTGCAAGCCATTTGCGGGGCAGTTTGCGT
>RDXD01000086.1 GCA_004292575.1 Bacteroidota bacterium | reverse complement strand
AAAACATACCCGCTCACCCATTCCCCTGCCGCGCTCTTTGTATTTGCTTTGCGCCGCCGCGCCGCCGCGTGAAAAAAAAATATCCCCGCTCACCCATTCCCCTGCCGCGCTCTTTGTATTTGCTTTGCGCCGCCGTGCCGTTGCGTGAAGAAAATAGCCTCGCTCACCCAATCCCCTCCCGCGCTCTTTGTATTTGCTTTGCGCCGCCGCGCCGCCGCGTGAAAAAAAAATATCCCCGCTCACCCAATCCCCTCCCGCGTTCTTTGTATTTGCTTTGCGCCGCCGCGCCGCGGCGTGAAAAAACATCCCCGCTCACCCAATCCCCTCCCGCGTTCTTTGTATTTGCTTTGCGCCGCCGCGCCGCTGCGTGAAAAAAACATCCCAGCCAACCAAACTTGCTGGCGGCAACTAGACGATTCATCCGGATAGCCCTCCAAGAAATTGTGATACCTACGGTGAAGGCAGCGTTTGGCACTCTTGCAACAGTTTTTGCGCATCAATGGCCACGGTGCCTACTTCTTCGCAAACCAATCCACCGGCTAAATTGGCAATTTGAGCCGTAAGTTTTACATTTTTGGTGGCCGCATACACCAAACTG
This sequence comes from Bacteroidota bacterium, assembly GCA_004292575.1. Lineage (GTDB taxonomy): Bacteria > Bacteroidota > Bacteroidia > Chitinophagales > Chitinophagaceae > Phnomibacter. Next base: position 2,113 of record RDXD01000086.1, on the reverse strand, counting down.
GCAACGGCAATTACAGTATCGCCAGCCCCACTAACATCGGCAATACTGCGGAGGTGGGCAGGCAATACAGCGCTTTGACTGTCGGTTTGGTAAAACACTCCGTGCTCGCTAAGGGTAATGAGCGAAATGCGGTGTTGAAGACTTTGGTGGAGCAACGCATGAATTTGTTGCAGAGCCGAAAGGCTGTGACCGGCTTCGATGAGGTTAAGCGCTTCTCTGCTTTCCTTTAGATTAGGCTTAAAAATATCGACACCCCGATAGGCAAAAAAGTTTTTTCGCTTGGGGTCAACGGCAGTAACGATGTGATTGTGTCTGCACCATTCAATAAGACGAGCAATAACGTTTGGGGTTAAAACACCCTTATTATAGTCTTCAAAAATGACCACTGCGGGCCGCTTCTGCTCGAAGCGATCAATGGTGTCGAGGATAAACCGGGCTTCGTCATCGGTTGCCAAAGCGGTATCCATTTCTTTATCGAGCCGCATCATGTGCTGGTTGCGGCTAATGATGCGTATTTTATTGGTGGTAATGCGGTCGCCATTTTTCCAAACGCCGTCAATGCCAATGCCCTTGTCTTTCATCATTTGTGCCAATAGGTGGCCGTCGTCGTCGGCACCGGTAACGGTGTGCATGCTTACCCCCGCGCCCAAACCAATAAGATTGAGGGCCACGTTGGCCGCGCCCCCCATGCGATATTCTTTGCGCTGCAGCGCCACCACTGGCACAGGGGCCTCTGGCGATATGCGGTCGGTTTTGCCCCACCAGTAGGTATCTAACATCACATCGCCCACCACGGCCACGTTAATGTTTTTGAACGACTGAAACAACTCGGGATACATGCCAAAACGTATTTTTACAAAGCTATGATTCAATAGTGGATGGTTTGCCGTGTGCAGCACATGTGGCAAGGCCAGCAGCCCTAGCTGATGCTAAGCATCAACCGCTTGCGTGCGCCTGGCGGCAAAATACAGCGGCACCCCCAGCGCCACCACAATTAAGCCGGGCCAGGTGTACTCGCGCTTAAACACTAGCAACAAAGCACAGAAGCTAAGCCCCATAACGATATACAGTGCTGGTAGAAAGGGATAGCCAAACGCCTTGTAAGGCCGCGGGGCCAGCGGTCTTTTTTTGCGCAAAATAAAGATGCCGATGATGGTAAGCACGTAAAAAATTACCACCACAAAGCTGATCATATCGAGCAAATCGCCATAGCGGCCACTGAGACACAGTACCGCGGCCACCAGCATTTGAGCCCACAACGCCCATTGGGGTACACCGTTGCCATTGAGGCGTCCGGCCTGCTTAAAAAACAAGCCGTCTTGCGCCATGGTGTAATATACCCTGGCGCCTGCTAGAATAAGACCATTGTTACAACCAAAAGTACTGACCATAATAAGCACGGCAATTACGATGGAGCCCGCACCCGCAAACAAGCGGCTGGCGGCTGCCACTGCAATGCGGTCCTCCTGCGGAAAAGCCATTTCCTGCAAGGGCAGCACATTCAGGTACATCAGGTTCATGCCCACATAGATCAGCGTCACGATAAGCGTACCCAAAAACAAGCTCAGGCCAATATTGCGCTGTGGATTTTTTATTTCTCCCGCAATAAAGGTGACGTTATTCCACGCATCGCTGCTAAACACACTACCCACCATGGCGGCAGCTATGGCCCCCATTAGCGCCGAACCACCAATGCCCACCCAGCCAGTGGGCAGCAGCACGCCGTTGGCGTCTTTTAACCCCAAATCTTTAGCCGCATTAAGGCCGGTTTGCCAGTTGGCTTGCCAAAAACTCTCTTTTACCATAAATACACCCAACAACAGCAATCCAAACATGGCTAACAGCTTCGACCATGTAAAAATGGATTGGATAAGCTTGCCCTCTTTAACGCCTCTGCTATTGATGTAAGTAAGAAAAGCAATAATGGCTATGGCCAACAGCTGCGCAGGATACACGGCAACTGGGCCAGCAGAGAATAGGATATTCTTTTCGACCATGTTGAGCGCAGGAAAAAAATACCCCGCGTATTTGGCAAATGCCACACCTACAGCAGCAATTGTACCCGTTTGAATAACGGCGAAAAAGCTCCACCCGTATAAAAACGCTACAAAGG
>RDXD01000448.1 GCA_004292575.1 Bacteroidota bacterium | reverse complement strand
GAACCCCGCCCGGCGGTGCTGCAAAAGTTTAAGGGCGGCGGGATGCGTAGGGTGGCGACCGGAGGGAGCCAGACCGGGCCCCCTGCCTTTGGGCCCGGGCCGTAGCCCGTAGCAGCCCGATCTGAGGCATATTGTTGCACTGCGGCATCATGGCCCCCAGCATTACAAAAAAAACCTATGGTGCTTGTACAGCTACGGTGCATGGCATGGCCTGTGTTGGCAGCGCCAAAGGCCTTACATTAGCGCAAAATTTTGAGCAATATGCGCAGTTTGTTTGTGGGTACAATAATGATGGCAATGGGTACCGGAGCCATGGGGCAGGTGGATGCCGCAGGGAAATGGGCGGATAGTGTGCTGGCCGAGCTTACGCCCGACGAACGCATTGCCCAACTGATGGTGGTGCGCAGCAGTAGCCAGGATGCCAGTGGCAAGCCGGTGCTGTTTCAAGAAAAAGTGGAGGATTTGGTAAAGTTTTATAATGTGGGTGCCATTTGCGCTTTTCAGGGTACGCCGCTGCAGCATGCTGCCATGTTTAACCGCCTGCAAGCGGTGGCAAAAACCCCCGTAATGATAACTGTGGATGCCGAATGGGGCCTTGGGATGCGCTTTGGCGGTGTGCAAAACCTGCCTTACCAACTTACCTTGGGTGCGCTGCCCGATGCTACGCTGGTGTACGAAACGGGCAAAATAATAGCCGAGCAATGCCGCCGCATGAACATACACGTGAACTATGCGCCGGTGGTGGATATAAACAATAACCCGGCCAACCCGGTAATTGGCGTACGCAGCTTTGGTGAGGATAAATACAAGGTGGCGCTGTTTGGCACCCGCATAATGGAAGGCATGCAGGATGCTAGCGTGATGGCCTGCGCCAAGCACTTTCCTGGGCATGGCGATGTGAGTGTGGATAGCCACTACGACCTGCCGGTGATTAACAAAACGCGGGCGCAGCTGGACTCGCTGGAGCTTTACCCGTTTAGGCAAATTTTTAGCAAGGGCATTGGCAGTGTAATGGTGGCCCACTTGTACATACCATCCATTGACAGCACGGTAAACCAAGCCACATCGCTAAGCTATAAGAATGTAACGGGCATCATGCGCCAAGAGTTGGGATACCAAGGGCTTACGTTTACAGATGCGTTGGAAATGAAAGGCGTATCGAAGTTTTACCCGGGTGGCGAGGCTGCGGTGCAGAGCCTGGTGGCAGGCAACGATATGCTGTGCCTGCCGGGCGATGTGCCTGCTGCCATTGATGCCATAAATGCAGCCATAACCAGCGGCCGCCTGACGCGCCAGCTGGTGGATGATAAATGCCGCCGCGTGCTGGTGGAAAAATACCGCTGGGTGGCCAACCACTGCGGCCCCGTGGAAACCATAAACCTTGATGCCGACCTGAACAAAGCGGTGCCAGCCTTGCGCAACGCGGTGGCCCGGCAGGCGCTAACGGTGCTACAGCAGCAACCCAACTGGAAACCACTGGCGGCAGCTATGCCAAAGCAGCCACTGACATACCTGCAAATTGGCGGCAAGCCCAACAACGCCATGGCTACGCTAATGGCCACCCAGCTAAAAGCCCGGCTGGTTTACATGCCGCTAGATGCCACCGAAGCCACTGCCCAACAGGTGCTGGCTAAGCTAATGCAGGCCAAAGGCCATGTGGTGGTGGGCATGCATGGGCTGGGGCGCAACCCTGCCGGCAACTTTGGTATGGGTGGCCTTGCGCGCCTGATGGTGGCTAATGTGGCCAGTACTAAGGCAACCAAAACCCTACTGCTGTTTGGCAATCCGTATGCGCTGGGTAGCCTGGAACTGAAAGGCTTTGACAACCTGGCCGTGGGCTATGAGGACGATGCCATTTTTAACCAGGCGGGGTTTGACTGGCTAACAGGTAAGTTGGAAGCCGTGGGTACCCTGCCGGTAACGGTGGGTGACTATACATTTGGCAGCGGTGTGGTAAAAAAAAACTTTTAGCCGCACCCAATAAAGCCAGTGTGGGGCTGCGTGCCGCCAGCACCGAGGCCATAGAAAAAATAGCTTTGGATGGCATAACGCAAAAAGCCATGCCGGGCTGCGTGGTGCTGGTGGCCCACAGGGGGCAAATAATTTATGAAAAAGCATTTGGCCACACCACCTACGATAGCAGCAGGCCGGTAAGCACCCAAACCATTTACGACCTGGCTAGCGTAACCAAAACCAGCGCTACCACGGTATGCTTGATGAAGCTTTACGAGCAGGGTAAAGTGGACCTGAAAGCACCCATTGGCCAGTATTTGCCCTGGCTACAGGGTAGCAACAAAGCCAATTTGTTGGTAGAAAACTTGCTGCTGCACCAGGCCGGTTTAAATGCTTTTATACCATTTTACAAGGAGGTAACCGATAGCAGTGGGCGTGCAACGCCAGCCCTGTTTAGCCCTTTCAAAACCGGGCCCTATGGCACCACGGTAACGGAACAACTGTACCTGCACAACGCTTGGCCCGATACCATGTATGCCCGCATTGTGGCCAGTAAGCTGGCCGAGGGCGAGCTGAAATATGTGTACAGCGATAACGACTTTATACTGCTTGGAAAGATAGTGGAGGCTGCGGCCGGCATGCCGCTGGAAGCCTATGCGCGGCAAACTTTTTATGCGCCACTGGGCATGCACACCACGGGCTTTAAACCGTACCAAACCTTTGAGCTGCCTAAAATAGCCCCTACTGAGTTTGAAAAAACCTTTAGACAGCAGCAGCTTTGGGGCACCACCCACGACCCTGGCGCAGCCATGTTTGGCAATGTGGCTGGCCACGCAGGCCTGTTTAGCAATGCCGCAGATTTGGCAAGGCTGTACCAAATGCTGCTGAGTGGTGGCCAATTTGGCGGCAAAACTTACCTCAATGCCAGCACCATAGCCCAGTTTACCAGTTACCAAAGCCCCATAAGTAGGCGTGGGCTGGGTTTTGACAAGCCCGAAAAAGACAATGCCCGAAGGCCTGCCGACAAGGCGTATCCATCGGCTTCGGCTTCGGTGCGAACCTATGGGCACACGGGCTACACGGGCACCTGCGTGTGGGTAGATCCTACCCGCGAGCTTATTTACATTTTTTTGAGCAACCGCGTCTTCCCCGACGGGGGCGAAAATACTAAGCTGAGTACGCTAAACATTAGAAGCCGGATACAGGAAGCGGTGTATGCAGGCTTGCCGCGGTGAGTTGGTAAGGCGCTGCGCCGCTAAACCTGTAGCGCTGGCAGGCGCGGTTGCTATTGGGTGCAATTGTTTCATCCGTTGCATGCTACAAAAACATTGCAACCGTATTTTTTGGCCAACAAACCATAACCCGTAGCTGCAATTAATTTATGAACACAACCAACTTATCGAACCATCAACTTTATGGAATAATACAAAATTTGAAATTGCATGAAAGCATTAGGCAAGCTGCAAACGATGAATTTAATAAACGTAAACTGAGCAGCTACGAAATTGAACGAATGATTGAATTACATGATTCACAATTTGTTGCTGAGAAAGAAGATGGTTTGAAACTAACGTATAAATTATTGCTGATGGCATGTCCTTTTTTTATTGAGATACACAGTTTAATTGCTGGAAGGATGTTGGAAAAAGGGCATAAAAACAAGTGGAAAGACTATTGGCTTTATATAAGTTTAGGGTATCTTATTTGGACTGTTGTAATTGTATTGTTAGCAAAGTATTACCTGTTTAAACCTCAACTTAATAAGGCATAACTTCTGCAGCCATTGGTAATGGCAAAAAAAGCAGATGCCAGATAAATCACCGGGTAAATCGCCAATCAATGTGAACCCAGCTAGCCCAAGCAACTTTCAGATACAGTTTTGAGGTGGTCAAAATATTTTCAATTGGCAGGGTTTGTAGCCCGCGAAATTCAATTTGCCGGCCGTCGTATGCCGGGGCAGTTTTGTAGGACTTAACTGGTGGGTAATTTTCGTTTTAAATAAGTACTGTAATCGGGTACTTGTCGGTCGTAAATGCCATGCATGAGCGGGCTGGTAATGAGAAAATCGGCGGTGGCGCGGTCGCAGGCCATGGGTATATTCCACACCACCACCAAGCGCAGCAGTGCTTTTATGTCGGTATCGTGCGGCTGTGCCTCCATAGGGTCCCAAAAAAAGATGAGCACATCTATCTCGCCATTGGCAATCATGGCACCAATTTGCTGATCGCCACCCAGGGGCCCACTCAGCAGCTTACGAACGGGGCGGTCGAGGCTATTTTCGAGTAGGGTACCGGTGGTGCCAGTGGCAAACAGCTCGTGGCGGGCCAACTGAATTTTGTTGTGTTCGGCCCACTCAATAAGGTCGGGCTTTCTGTTGTCGTGGGCTACCATGGCAATGCGTTTGCGGGCTGGTAGGGGGTGGATGGTGGCAGCCATAGCGGAAAGTTTGCTTTTTTTGTTTGCGCGGGCAAAATACTACAAAGCCCATGCTTGGGTTTCAACTTTTATCGAGTTGGAAAATGGCCTGCAGCAATACGTTGGCACCGTTAGCCATGTCGGCAGGGGTGGAGTACTCTTTTGGAGAATGGCTGATGCCGCCAATGCTGGGCACAAAAATCATACCGGTGGGTGCTATATGCGCCATGTGTTGGGCATCGTGGCCGGCGCCGCTTTGCATGTATTTGGTGCTAAGGCCCAACGATTTTGCAGCCGTCTCCACAACTTTTTGCACGGCCGGGCTAGTAAGCGCCGGCGCAACTGCATTGGCTTGCCGGTTAAAGCTGATGGTGGTTTTGGTTTCGGCAGCAATGGCGGTTGCCCGTTGTTGCATTTGGGCAAACAGATTTTCAATTTTAGCCGCCGACAAATCACGGATTTCCAAGCCTAAAATTACTTTGCCGGGCACCACATTGTAGGCGCCGGGTTGCACTTCTATTTTGCCCACGGTACCCACCTGGTTGCCTTGCTGTGCGGTGGCCACCCTATTAACCGCCACAATAAACTTTGATGCGGCCAACAGCGCATCTTGGCGTTGGTTCATGGGTGTGGTGCCCGCGTGGTTAGCAAAGCCTTGCACGGTTACCTCCCAATGCACAATACCCACAATACCCTGCACAACGCCAATTTGTAGTTTCTCACGTTCTAAAATACCGCCCTGTTCTATGTGCAGTTCTAAAAATGCTTTTAAATCACCTTTCTTTCGTAAGCAAGATGCCAGCGCATTGGGGTTGCCGCCAATGGCTCTAATGCCCTGTTCCACGGTTAGTCCCATGGGGCTTTTTTGTGCCAATCCGGCGGGGGTTAGCCCGTCGGTGAGGGCTTGGCTGCCAATGGTGCCACCCTCTTCGTTGGCAAAAATGATTACCTCTAAAGGGTGTTGGGTTACAATGTTGTTTTCATTTAGCACTTCAATTACTTCCAATGCGGCAATTGAGCCCAGCGTGCCATCATAGTTGCCACCATCGGGCACCATATCAATATGCGAACCAAATGCAATGGGTTTAAGCAATGGGTTACTACCGCTGCGCCGCCCTACAATGTTGCCTGCCGCATCAATGCTGGGGTTAAGCCCAGCCTTTTGCATCAGGTTCATAAACCATGCCCGGCCTTGCACGTCGCCGTTGGTGTAAGCCACTCTGTAGCCACGGCCCTTATCATCTAGCCCAAATTTGGCCAGCTCAAATATTCGGGTTTCAATGCGCTTGCCATTTACGCGCAGTGCGGTAGCGGGCGGTGCAGCGTGCGCCAGTAAGTTGCCAACCACACCCACACCAGCTGCTACCAAGCAGGATTGTTTTATAAAAATTCGGCGATGCATCATAAAAAACAGAAGGAATGAAAACAGCTTTTTAGCTGTGTAAATGTAAGCCATTATTTGCTTAGAGCTAGGCGGCTTTGCCCATCTTAAACTCAAAACTAATTTTGGTGCCGTTGTGTATTTCTTCACGCATGGTGCCGTTTAATTGTTGGGTTAACAAGCTTACCAGCTGGCCCCCAAAGCCCGTGCCTTGTGTGGTTCCGCTTTTGCCTACGCCATTGTCCGCAACTTGTAATTGCAGCACGCCATCGGCTTTTTTTGAAAGCTTTATTTGCACTTTGCCCTGCTGCCCCTCTGGAAAAGCATATTTAAGCGTATTGGTTAGCAGTTCGTTCACAATTAACCCTAGCGGCACCGCCGTATCAATGTCCACATCCAGCTGTTCCATAGCGCATTCAATGGTTACCCGCTCCTCGGCGCCAAACGAGTCTAAGATGCTTTCGCTAAGGTTAATGAAATAGTCCTTCATTTCTATGGCACCCAAACTGCTACCCTGATACAGTTTTTGGTGTACAATGCCAATAGAAAGCACCCTATTTTGGCTGGCTTGCATGGCCTCTTTGGTGGCCACATGTTCAACCTGTGCACTTTGCAAGGCCAGCAAACTGCTTACCACTTCCAAGTTGTTTTTTACGCGGTGGTGAATTTCGCGCAGCAGCAGCTCTTTGTCGGCCAGCAGTTGGTCGCTGCGCTTTTTCTCGCGGGCAAGTTTGTTGCGCTGTCGGTAGGCCGCTGCCGCAAATGCCAACACTACCAAAAGAAGCACCAGCGACGAGTTTCGAATGTTTAATTGGCGCTTAATTTCTGCTTGCGCCAATATGTCTTTCTTTTCCTGTTCGGCCTTTTGAGCGGCGTCCTTTTTCTCATGCTCAAATTGCATTTGCGAGCCAATTAATTTTTGCAGGGAGGCGCTGCTGTTAGCACTGTCTCTAATGGCAATATACTGTTTGTATTGCCGATAAGCACTTTGCCAGTTTCCAGTTACACTATCAAGTTGCTCGGTGCCGCGATAGTATTCGCCCATGGACTGTGTGGTTTCCGTGGCTTCGTATAATGCTTTAGCCTTTTGAAAGTATTGCTTGCTCTCAGCAAACTTTTTTTTGCTGGTACTTACTTTTCCCAACGCAGTATAAACCAGCGCAAGGTCCTGTTTGCTATCTACCAATTTGTAGGCGTTTTCTGCTAATCGGTATTGAGCCATGGCCGAATCAAGATGGCCCTGAGTGTGATGCAAATTGCCAACGGCACGCTGTAAGAATGCCAGCACCTTTGTATCTTGTAGTTCGGTGGCCAGTAAATAGGCCGTATTATAATTTGTGCTTGCGTCAGTAAATTTTCCTTCGGCCATGTATAGGTTACCAATAGCAGTATAAAAGTTAACCTGCTCTATTTTTTCATCCAAATCAATGGCCACCTTTAGCCCTTTTTGGAAATATTTTAATGCTTCTTTGTTATTTCCAAGCGCAACATAATTGGAGGCCAGCATATGTGCCGAGTGGGCAATCGCCAATTTGTCACCCAGCTTCTCGGTAATTTTCAAATATTCGTAGGCGGTTTTTGTAGCTTCGGCGCTTAGGCCTTGCACGTCGTACAAATAGCACAGTATATCGTAAGCAGTTGCTATATTCGGTAAGTCGCGGGCAGCTTCGTTAAATTGCAGCGCAGCTCGCAATTGGCGTTCAGCCTTCTCAAACTTACCGTTATCTAAATAATCTTGCCCTATCTCAATAAGCACTGCACCCTGTGCGTGGGTATTGCCGTTTTGCTTGTATAATTCCAGCGCCGTTTCGTGATACTCAAGGGCGTCGTCGTAACGGCCAAGCCGCCACCGAAGCCGGGCTGCTATGTGGAATATTTTTGCAATGCCGTGTTTCCAGTCTAATTTTTTGGCAAGCGCAAAGGCGGCTTCCTCGTAGGTTAAGCCCAGCTCGGGTTTGTGGTACACATGGGCCCACATCACGTCCGCATACAACTTGACTTTCTCGGAATCTTCTTTGGCTTTAGTAAGCGCATTGCGAAGCGAATCGACTCGGGATTTGCTGCCACGTTGGGCGTACAAGCCCTGCTGAAACAAGCAGCCTAACGCCAAAGTAAGTAAGCCAATCCTAACCATTGTTCATGCAGGGTTTATTTACCGGGTTTTAAATGCTAGGTTGTTGAGTTCTATTTTTTGGGGCAGAAAGCTTTCTATAATGTTTGCATTCTCTGCAACAGTAAGTCGCGCATGCCACCACCCAGCGGTACCGTGGCCTGCCCTATTAAAACATGGTTTTCGGCAAATTCATCTACTTGGGCCACATTAATTATAAATGAGCGGTGAATGCGCATAAACAACTGCTGTGGCAGCTTGGCTTCAATGGTTTTGAGTGTTACCGATAGCATATACTGTCCCTGTTTTGTATAAATCCGCGTATAGTTTCTGTCTGCCTCAAGGTGTAAAATATCGCTCAGCAATACCTTTACCATTCGGTCTTTATGCCGCAGAAAAATCCGATCGGTGAGAACGGATTGGGCCAATGCATCAGGTGGGGTATCGGTTTCGGCGGGTTCGGTGGGCGTCATGCGTCCTATGGCCAGTTCTATGGCCCGTTGCAAATCTATTTGCTTAAATGGTTTTGAAATAAAAGCGTAAGGTTTGGTGGCCTTGGCGCGGTTAAACGTGGCCTCGTCGGAGTTGGCGGTAAGATAGATGATGGGTGTATGCATTTTTTCTTGCATTTGAATCGCTGTTTCTACGCCATCAATCGCCCCTTTTAGCTGTATGTCAAGCAGCACCACATCGGGACGTACGGTCTGCACATGCAGCACAGCTTCTTCGCCGCGTGCCAGCATGCCGGTTACTTCGTATCCCAAATTGGTCAATTGCATGGCAATTTTTGCTGCAATTATCATTTCGTCTTCTACCACCAGTATTTTTATTGCAGTTGCCATGTCCATATTTTGGATGGGTAAAGATAGCAGAAATTAGCTCCTTTGCGAGCACCTAGGCTGGTTTAATGGACACAAACTTGCCAATACTGACGTGTTATCAGAATTTTCGGCACCATACGGGCTGGGTTGGTACTTTTATTTGCTTACTTCGGGTTCAATACGTTCTATGCGGTCTATGTCTTTAGATGGTTTCAGCCAGTTAGATAGCCTGTCATGCTCTTTTCAGTTCTTCACAAATACCATATTTTGTCAAACAGCCCTTTGACGCTTTCAAGTGTAACAATCGCATCGTCGCAGCTTTTTAGTCGACTGGTTTGTACCGATTGCGAATGACTTTTTGGAGTATAGCCCGAAAGCATAACGCCATTTTCGCAGCGGAATGTTTTGCCACCGGTCTTCGTAATTCACTGCCTTACGACTGTTTTACCATTGCAAGCCAACATCAAAAAAAAATTGCATAAACCATCTTTGATGCATAGCTTTGATTGCTCAGCAGTGCTACCTAATCGAAAACTGCAAGTATAAAGTGGCGGCGACCGAGGAAGATGTCAAAAGCATAAAATTAAAACCGATATCAGAACAATCCCAAGTCATATTAAAGCCTTTACTGCCTTCGCCAATTAAAACGTATTACTTATGAAAATTTTAACCGTCGTGATTATGTACATTTTGATAACTATTGATGTATGGGCGCAAACCAGCAAATACAGCTTAGAAATCAATCCATTTGTGCGGTACGACCGCGCCAATGAATTTTATGCTTGGCAAACCACCATAGGCGGCCGCCACTTTGCAAAGACAACTGGCATTTCTAGCGGCATCAACTTTAATGTACACAAGCGGATTAGCCGGATAGGTAATATGTATGCCGGATTGGGCTTTTATAGGCATTTAATTTCTGGTTTGGATGTCAGAAATAATCGCGGGCAGAGCAATCAACGGCTAATTAACTACCCAAGTCCAACATTTTTGTTATTCTATTCCGATAAGTATGCCTACAACAATTTAAGTTTAAATCTAGGTTACGAGTGCCGCTTTAAATTGAAGCAAAATTATACAATTACAACAGGTATAGATGTAAATGGTCTTTACACATTTTCACAGTATTGCCGCTTAACAGCCAACCCTGATGGCAGTATTCATTACCGAAGCCGAAACGCTCGTATGCTAGGGTTTTTTGCTGGACTTGATGTTGGACTAATAAAAAACTTTAAGCGCGTCAGTATAGGCCCGAAAATTAAAATTCCTGTTTTTTCGCGTCTAAAAACCGATGCCACATTTAGTGAAGAAACAGACGATAATTATGGGGATCAGTGGCTAAGCGGTATTGGCTTAGGCATTTCTGTGATTTACAAACTTAAATATTAAAATATGATAAATATGTACTTCCATAGTGTTTTGAATTGAATAGATGCGCCATTACAAGTGCGTTAGGCAAGCACTATATTAGTAAAGTTTTTGTATGATAGAAGAGTTGTAATGTTTCAACCAGAAAAATAGTCTCCATAAAATAACTACCACACGGTGATTGTCCCACCCTTGACAGGGTAAATAGCAGTGGTTTAACGATGGCTGTATTAGCAACAAAACATAACACATGAAACAGCTCCTGTTCACAATATTATTTATGCTAAATACCTTCATGGTTTTTTCGCAAAAGCCTGGCCGACAAATTGAAATAGAACCGTTCTTGCGATGCGATAAATATCCAACTTTCGTTAATGCCATCAATAGTTCTGCCACCTACAGACTTGCCATTAAGGGAATAAGTTGGGGAATAAATTCGGCCTATAGAATTCCTTTAAAAAACGGACTCTGTTTTAAGGCCGGAGTTGGCTATTACCGATATTCATTTACACAAATTAGAAGCTCCCATGAATCATTTGGCGAGGGTGATCAAAGAATAATTGACTACCCTACAACATTAATACTGGGGACAGACAGCTATTGGTATAATACCTTAAGTGTAAATATGGGTATAGAAAAAAACTTCACCTTAACCAAAGACTTAATTTTTACAAGTGGATTGACAGTACGAAATTATTTTACGTTTTCTCAACGGTATCACATGCCTTACGATAACTCATTTATACCACAACCCGAACTTAAAATAAAAAACAACTACAAAACAAACAATATCCGCTATTTTGGGCTGGGAACAGAATTGAATTTGTTACTCTTAAAAAATGTCGGCAACATCATAATTGGGCCATCAGTTAATATACCAATAGCCGATTTATGGAAACAGGATGCAATTTTTCCTACCGAAAGCAACCAAAACAACCGACGCAAGTGGTTTGGGGGCTTGGGTGTCGGCATCAAATTAATTTATTTACTTCAAAAAAAATAATTGTAAAAGTTAATTAATTTGGCTGTAACATTATACTGTCCTTTATCTTAATCTGGTGCTTTAAACTACTTGCCAAACTGACACCTAATATTTCTTGTTTTGACGTGCCGTAAAAGCTCAAATCTTTTTTCAATATTTCTGCTTTGCTGGCGTGCTTTTGCTTCTAAAATATTGCTGAAGGGTATCCCTAAGTGCGAAAACCGCTGGTGGTTCAAAGATAACACTCCGCATCGCATAATAAAGCTATTGGTTAAATACGGGCTGCCGCACAAAAAATGGCAGCCCTTTTGTATTAGGAGATGGCACCCGTTATAATTGGTGCTGACACCTCTACGAAAATCAATAACCTAGCCTCTTTTCGTTTTTTAAACAAATGAACAAAATGCCCGCCAGTGCTGCAATGCAAGTTTTAGAAGCCATTATTTTCACTGCATCACTTATTCTCCTCCGGTTCAAAACGGTCCACCGAATCAATACCTTTAAGTGCTTTTAGGCGGTTAAACAGTACATCCAGCTCTTCCTTATCATGCACAAAAACTTTTATGGTACCCTGAAAAAGGCCTTCGACACTTTCAATGGTGAGGGCGCTGATGTTGATGCGCAGCTCGCCACTAATGATGTTGGTGATTTTGTTGATAACGCCCACATCGTCTAAGCCTACAATACGCAAGCCCGTAAGAAAGGCAATGTCTTTATTTTTTGCCCATTTGGTTTTTACCACCCGGTGTCCGTAGTTGGCCATCAAGCGGGTGGCGTTGGGGCAATTGGTACGGTGAATTTTTAAGCCTTCGGTAGCGGTAATAAATCCAAATACATCATCGCCCGGTATGGGCTTGCAGCAGTTGGCCAGCGTGTATTTTATTTGGTCCGATCGTTCGCCAAAAATCACCAACTCGGCGTCTTTGCCACCTGCCGGCCGTGTAGGTTCGGCATCGGGTAAGCGCACATCGTACTGCGGCTTTGCAGGTTTGGGTGCTTCCAGTTTGTCGCCATGCAGCACAAAGTCTTTTAGCTCCTTAAGGTCAATATTTTTTACAGCTATGTTGTAAAGCAAATCTAGGGTGCTGTTTTGCTTATAAAAAGCCACCAGTACGTCGGTGTTTTCGCGGCTGTTGGCTGCACCCAAGGCTTCAAGCTTCTTTTGTAAGGTGTATTTGGCTTCGTCGGCCACGCGGCGCTTATCTTCTTTTAAGGCGTCCTTTATTTTGCTTTTGGCCTTGGCCGTTATTACAAAGTTTAGCCAGTCTTCGTTGGGCTTTTGTTTATTGCTGGTTATAATTTCTATTTGGTCGCCACTGCGCAGTTTGTGGCTCAGGGGTACCAGTTTGTGGTTTACTTTGGCGCCAATGGTTTTGGCACCAATGGCACTGTGAATGCCAAAGGCAAAATCGAGTGCTGTACTACCAATGGGCAGCATCTTTACGTCGCCTTTGGGCGTGTACACATAAATTTCCTCTACTAAAAAGCTGGTTTTAAAATCGTTTAAAAAATCAATGCTGTCGGCGTCTTGCTGCCCAATTACATCGCGTATTTGTTGAAACCATTTGTCAAAACGGTCTTCTTCGGCACCACCGCCTTCTTTGTATTTGTAATGTGCTGCTAGGCCACGTTCGGCAATTTCGTTCATGCGGCGGGTGCGTATTTGCAGCTCTACCCAGCGCCCTTGCGGCCCCATTACGGTGGTGTGCAATGCCTCGTAGCCATTGCTTTTGGGGCGGCTAAGCCAGTCGCGCAGGCGCTCGGTACTGGGCTGGTACTCGCTGGTAATAATGCTGTACACTTTCCAGCAGTCCACTTTTTCGTGCTCGGGCGCACTGTCTAAAATTACCCTAATGGCAAATAAATCATACACTTCCTCAAAAGGTACGCCCTTCTTTTTTATTTTGTTCCAAATGCTGTGTATGCTTTTAGGGCGGCCATAAATTTCAAAATTCAGGTTTGCCGCGTCCAGCTTTTCTTTTAGCGGTCTTATAAACTCGTTTATGTACCGGCTACGTTCGCGTTTGGTTTCGCTAAGGCGCTGCGCAATGTCTTTGTACGCTTCCGGCTCCATGTATTTCATGGCCAAGTCTTCCATTTCGGTTTTAATGGCGTACAAACCCATGCGGTGGGCCAGTGGCGCATACACCCACACGGTTTCACTCGAAATTTTCAGTTGTTTTTCGCGCTTCATGCTATCCAGCGTGCGCATGTTGTGCAGCCGGTCGGCCAATTTTATCAGTATTACTCGGGGGTCGTCGGTAAGGGTAAGTAGAATCTTTTTAAAATTTTCGGCCTGTGCCGATGAGCTGGTGTCGATGACAGTGCTAATTTTTGTGAGGCCATCCACAATGCGGGCTATTTCCTCGCCAAACTCGCGTTTCACATCCTGCAGGGTAAGCTCGGTATCTTCCACCGTATCGTGCAGCAGTGCGCAAATGGTACTCCGCACGCCCAGTCCAATTTCTTCCACGCATATCATGGCCACCGCCAGCGGGTGCAGTATATAGGGTTCGCCACTTTTCCGACGCATGGTTTTATGGGCGTCCACGGCCATTTCAAAAGCCAGACGCACCAGCTGCCGGTCGCCGGTTTTAAGCTTGGGCTTTAGTGCCCGCAACAGCACGCGGTAGTGACGCAGTATTTCATTACGCTCCTGTTCTGGCGTTAGTGTGTAGGCTACAGTATCGTT
>RDXD01000085.1 GCA_004292575.1 Bacteroidota bacterium | reverse complement strand
ACACGGGTTGTGTGTCCGACAATCGCAGCAACGACATCCGAGGGCAACCGCTCTTGCTTTATCCAGTAATTTTCTCGCATCTTGCGAATGCTGTGAAAATTTCGCCCGTCGCCCGGAATCCCTAATGTTTCTAACGCTTGGCGTATCCATAACTCTAATTTCGCATAACTTGTCCACACAAATAACTTTCCTTTGTTTACTTCGCGGTATTCCTCGCAAAGCCTCACAATCTCGCGCACTTCGGGAAAAGATTTCAATGGGAACTTTCTATCTCGTGCGCCCTTGCCGTGAATCAAAATGAAGTCCTCGCTTATATCCGACCAATGAATACCTAACGCCTCATTGATGCGTACAGCCGTCGTGCCAACAAACTTCAAGAGCAACACAAACTGCTTCTTATCTCGATTTTTATCTAACCGCGCTTTTGCTGAAGGTGGTTTGGTCTCGAAATACTCCACAATACGCTCATACTCTTCCATCGTAAACGTCTTCACATCTTGCTTCACCTTTTTCGGATACATGGATTTTTTCACAGGACTGCGTGAACAATAGACTTTATCTAAGTTAGTTTGGTGGTTCAGTTCAAAAAGTTGAAATTGCATGATGAACTACCAAACATTACAAAAGAATCGTCGGCAATTCAAAAGCATCAGCGGTCTTTCGCACGAAGATTTTTTGAGCTTACACAAAGAATTTGTTGTCGCATATAGCGCTCTGCGCAGCGAAGAAACCATAGCAAAGCGCGTACGCAAGCGCAAACCAAGCAATCGGGTTGATGCCGTATTACAAACAACGCATGATGTCTTGTTATTTGTGTTGAGTTATCTGAAGAATAATCCAACGCAAGAAGCTCATGCTGCTGCATGGGGAATGTACCAAGGTCAGGCACATCCGCATCTTCAGTACGGTCTCAAAGCCTTGCGTCGTACACTCATGCACAACGATATGCTGCCAGCACGAACACGTCTTGACCTTGCTGAACGTCTTGAGGCTCTTCCGATAGAACAACGGAAAAAGATGCGCCTCGACGCTACCGAGCGCCCGATTGAGCGACCAAGCAACCCACAAGAGCAGAAAGAGATGTATAGTGGCAAAAAAAAAGCATGCAGTAAAGAATCTGCTTCTCAACGGTGCCGATAATCACGTCCACTTTCTGAGTCAGAACTTTCCCGGAAGTGTACATGACAAGCGATGCGCCGATGAGATTGATTTTCTCATGCCCGAAGATACCGAGGTCTTTCAAGACACAGGTTTTCAAGGGCTGACCATTGCGAATGTAACAACACATCAGCCAACAAAAAAGCCACGCGGAAAAGAACTGACAAGCGAGCAAAAGCAACGCAATCGCGCGCTTTCCCGCGAACGCATACCGATTGAGCATAGTATTGGCAAGGCAAAGGTATTTCGCATTGTCAAAGATACGGTGCGCCACCGCTCGGCATGGTTTCGTGATATACTCATGGAGGTGTGCGTCGGACTTGCTAATTTCAAAAATTATCGCCGACGCGCTCCCTGCTAACTTAGATAAAGTCTAATGCCCAATTTTTCGACCATTTTGGGAAAGGCAGTTTTGAAAAACTTGTCGTAGAGTTCAATAATGACGCGCTGTTTGCCCTCGGCGTTGTCAATGCCAGAGGCACGCATTCGGACGGATTCGTAGAATTTGTTTAGCGTTTCGGTGTCTTTGTCGAGTGCTTGCGCTTCCAAGAGTTCCAACATTTGCTGCATGGAACGGGAAATAGGATTGTTCTCGACAAACGAATATCCCTCAAAAAGCGCGTCGAAAACGGGTTTGGTGATGACGTGCTGCGCAAGCATTTCCACGGCTTCGTTGTTGGAAACGGCGGGATTGATATTTTGGCGCAAGCCCTCCACGAAGCGCGTAAATGCGTCTTTGTGCGTTCCTTCTTCACCGACAAGCCGTGCGATGCGCTCTTGCTGGCGTTCGGCGATTTCGGCGATATTTTTTGCCCATTGTTCCCAATATTGGCGATTGCCGACTTTCAGCACCATGCGGGCAAAAATGGCGTTTTGGAGGTCGTCGAACTGCATGAGAATTTGGTCGGTCAGCCTTCTGCTTCTGTCCGCAGACGTGGCAGAATCGCCACGAGGCGCACCGCTCTGTCCGTCATCGCCTTGTGCGTTGCCCTCGGTACCGATGTGTGCGCCCGTCTGTGCACCGGGAGCTGCCGGAACAATTTTGTCGGGGCGTTGCTCATTGAGTTCAATTTTGTTCACGAGAGCGTTAAAGCGGTCGTCGTGCGCTTTGAGCGCGTTCAATACCGTCCAGACGACGCTGTATCGCTCGTTGTCGTCGAGTGCTTTTTCGGCTTCTACGTTTGAGGGAACAACAACGGGAATGATGATGTAGCCGAATTTTTTACCCGGAGCGAGGCGCATCACGCGCCCGACGGACTGCACCACGTCTATTTGCGAGTTGCGCGGCGAAAGGAACAAGACGGCATCCAGCGAAGGCACATCCACGCCTTCGCTCAGGCATCGGACGTTGGTGAGCATACGGCAGGTGCCGTCGTCGGTCTCGGCTTTGAGCCACGAAAGTTTTTCATCCCGCACAGGCGCAGACATCGTACCGTCAATGTGGTCGGATTGCACGCGCACCATTTGAGCGCGGTCATCGGGAGAAACGTCCTGCAAATAGGTGTCGGCAAAGGTGTTGTATATCTCGGTGATTTGCTTTGAGGTTTTGATGTTTTGGCAAAACGCCACCGC
>RDXD01000447.1 GCA_004292575.1 Bacteroidota bacterium | reverse complement strand
TTGTTGGAGGAATTACGTTGACCCACCAACTGCCCGTCTAAGTAAGATTTAAAGCCATTCACGGTGTTTCGCTTCCAGGTCATGGCCACATGGTGCCAGTTACCGTCAGTAGCAGCTGCACCTACAGGAACACCAGCACCCGTGGAAAATCCACCATCGTTGGATAAGATGTGTTCGCCAAAATGGCCGGAAACGATGTAGTTGTTTCCATCGGGTTGGAGGCGCACCGCACTTTGCAACACGGATCCTTTAAACCAATATTCGATGGTGATTTCATCGCCGCCATTTATGATAGGTGCACCAGTGCCACAAACATTTACCAGGGCTACATGGTCGTTCACCCCATCAAACGATAAGGCATTGTTGGTGGTGGTAGATGAAACGGATACCGGTCCGAGCGGTTCGGTTTGTAATTCGTAGGCCCCCATATCAATTTGCGTGCCACCTGCGCGGAGATCAACTCGGCGAGGCGCGCCATCGAGTTCGAACGGCCAGGTATTGTTTGCATCGCTGCCCGCATCAATAGCCGGCGAGCAATCTTGCAAGCGGAAATTGGTGGCGCTCACGAACAACGGATTTTGATTAAGGTTGCCTGTTCCGCCAAAGCCACCTTCCACGATGGAATGGGTGATGGAAAGGGTGCCCTCTGACTGCGTAAACCCAATCCAAGGGTTGGATGATGTGTTATTCCACACAATGCAGTTTCGGAACGTAGCATTGCCTCTTCCTCCCCATAACAAGAAGTTACCGCCGCTGTTGCCACTCACCGTACAGTTCACGAACGTGGGGCTCGAGCCTCTGCTAACAATGTCACCGAACGACCAGAAGATACCGCCGTTTGAGCTGTTGTTGGTGAATACGCAGTTGATGTAGGTTGGTGCGGAGTTGCGTTCGTCGCTGGTTGCGGCACCACGGGTACCGCCGGTATTGTTGCGGAAGATACAGTTGCGAATGGTTGGCGAGGCGCCCCAGTTGGCAATCCCTCCACCGCGTGCAGCGTTTCCACCTTGGATGGTGAAGCCGTCTAATACCCCCGCTGATCCCACTCCGTTTTCGTTATTCAAGATCACACGATCCGTGCCGTTTGTAGTAAGGATGCTGGTATTAGCAGCGAGGTTACGTTGGCTAATAAGATCTTCTGTTCCGGCAAATCCGCCATAAATACCTACTCCGTTTTTCATGGTAAGTGACGTGCTGAGGTTGTACGTACCGGCAGCCACCCAAACCTGACTAAAATCGTTGGAGGTGTTGATGGCATTTTGCAGGTCGCTTGTTGCATTGGCCCAACTGCTGCCATCACCGGTTCCGGTGGCTATGGTTTTTACATACTTGGTAATGTTTCGCGTGAAGTTCAATTCAGCAAAATTGAAGTTGAAACTGCCGCTGGTAGTTACTCTAAATTCAATTTGACTGCTCTGGTTTAAGAAACCGGTCCAAACGGTACCGTGGATGGGTCCAGAAAAATTGCTTCCAAAGGTTCCACTCCAAACTCGGCTTCCATTGATCCAAAGTTCACCTGCTTCATAAAGCGAGGGTATGCTAATACGATATTCGCCTTCAGGGAAGCCTGTTCGTTTAGCACTGTACGAAAAACTCAAGGTGTTGATTGTACAGCCGATATATCCTGGGGCGGTGGAAGGCGTTGAATTGAGACTCCAGATTTGAGTCGTTTTGATATTTAGGTTGTTATCCACATAAAATCCGGCGTAGCCGTTGGTCCATGCGGTGCCTGGCGTCAAATCTCCTCCACCTACCGACCAAACATGTACGTTCCATACATTCGTACCAAACGTGGCGGGATTGGTGATGGGGCCGGTTGTTACGGCTGCTTGTGCGTCGTTACAATCGCCGTTATTGGTTACCCAACCTATTAACGTTCCGCAATCCAAGAGGGTGTCCAGCGGATTACCAAAACCATCACCATCGGCATCGCGGTAAAGCGTGATCAAGGTACCGGAAGGTGGTTCTTGTAATTCGTAAGCACCCATATCTACCGTGCTGTTGAAAATTCGGTTGTTACCGAGGATATCTTGCGCCTTAACGTTGGTGTTGTTGCCTACGTTTAGGGCTGGCGAGCATGGTTTGAGGCGCAGTCCATCATCATTTGTTCCGGCTATGCCATCTGGGCCCAACACACTCGTAGGCTCAACGAACCGCGGATAAACACTGATGTTGCCGGTTCCGGTATAGCCCCCTTGAACCACTGAATGCGTAACCGTGGGCTGTGTACCTGCGAACGTGGATAAATTGCCCCAAATGATGCTGTTGGTAAAGGTAGAAACGGCTCCGTCTTCGGTTAGTAATACGCCAGAGTTATAGTTTGCTCCATTTATAAATTCACCGTCACGACCCACGCGGTTGTTAAAGAAGGTACTGTTGCTTACATTGACTGATGAATTATTGTTGTGGTAAAACACACCCCCTTTAAATACCGCACTATTCCCGGCAAATAAGCTATTGCTGATTTGCAAACTGGAGTTAGAGCTTCTCACTGCACCACCCCAAAACGGTGATTCATTATTGATGAAACTGCTGCGATGGATGGTGCCCTGCGCATTTAAACTACCGATGGCGCCACCGACTTTCGAATAGTTGCCGCTGAAATGGCAGTTGGTAAGTGTAAAGTTGTTTTGAAAGTTGGTGATAGCCCCGCCAATACTGGAATTAAAGCATCGATTATTCTTTATGGTAACGTCATTTAATACCACATTAGCCCCGGTAAAATTGTACATAGCCGGACCATCATTGGCCGCCCCATTCTCGCTTAATTCCACATGGATGAGCTGGGGTGAAGCGTTCAAGCCATTATACATGCCTCCACCTCGGGTTGCCCCATTCTGTTTAATGACCAGGTTACGCAGCAAGGGCGATGCATCCACCAAATAGAAACCACCACCGGCACCCATTTCTGCACCAAAACCATTTGGGTTATCGGGGAAAGTGGCACTTCCTCCGGTAACCGTAAACCCATCTAAGATCGCGGTGCTGTTCAGTTTCTCGGTTGACAAAAAGTCATTGATGTAAAATACATGCCAACTGTTGGTGCCATTGAGGTTACCACTCAATATGGTTTCATTGGCGGTAAAATTGCGTTGGTTCAATGCTGTTTCATTACCCGCAAATCCGCCATAGATGGCCATCCCATTGCGCAGCTTAAACGATGCATTACGATCATTACCCAATGTTGGCTTATAGGTGCCTGCCGCTACCCAAACTTCTACGTTGGTTGCCATACAAGAATAGGAAAATATATCCGTCAATTCTTGGAAGGCGGTTGCCCAGGTTTGTCCGTCATAAACACCTGAAGTATTGTTCTTATTCACGTAAATACGGCTCAGGTTTTTACCGGGGCCATTCACAAAATTGGAGGTTGTGCCATTCCACGCGAAGCTAGACAATCGCCCATTGTAATAGCCAGGCTGCGCTTTATTGACGATGCCTTCCACGATGCCGGCGTTATTACCGTTTGGTACGCCGTGGTCGAACGCATACCAAGCTACTAAACCCGGTTCTATAGTTGTGGGCACGTCGCAAATACCCGCTTGAATTTGCGCTTGGGTGCGGGCAACGTTCCAGATTTTCACGTCTTCCAGTGCGCCATTCATAAACTGAGCGTTCCCAAAGAGTGCACCCAAATAGGCTCCTGTATTTATTGTTGGCAAAACCGCATTACCGGCGTCGCGTTGGCCTACGAGTTGGCCATCGAGGTAGGATCTGAATCCGTTCACCCGATTGCGCTGCCAGGTCATGGCAATGTGGTGCCAACGGCCATCGGTAGCAGCCGCCCCTACCGGAACGCCGCTGCCGGGTGCTGCACCGCCATTATTTGACATAATGTGTTCGCCAAAATGACCCGACACGATATAATTGTTTCCATCCTGCTGTAATCTAACGGCACTCTGCAAAACACTTCCCCTAAACCAATATTCAATGGTAATGGCATCGCCACCGTTTACAATAGGGGTACCCGACCCGCAAGTATTCACCAGCTCCACCCGATCGGTTGTTCCATTAAAACTGAGGGCATTATTGGTCGTAACCGGTGCGGTGGGTATAAAGGGCTGTGGAACGCCTTGAAATTCGTAAGCGCCAAAATCTACTACGCTACCAAAAATACGGGTATTTCCCAGCAGGTCGGTACCTGTTACGCCCAGATTTTCGCCGCCATTTATTCCGGGTGAACAAGAGGTTAATTGTAAGCCATCATCTGCGGTGAACCACGTAGCATCGTTACCGGCTGGATTGTTGATGTTGCGGAACTGAGGATCTTGATCGAAAATGAGTGTACCGGAATACCCTCCTTGTACGATAGAACGAATAATGCCAGGCGCGCCGCCGTAAAACAAATTGGCATTACCCCAAATGATAGAATTGGAAATTGCGGCTGGCGTACCATCGTCCCTCAGCACACCACTTAACGCATAAAAAGTTGGGCCTGGAATTGATGATGTGCGGGATGCATTATTCGTAATGGTACAATTCGAAATCTCAAGGCTACCCTGTGTACGGTGAATAGCGCCACCCTCCGATCCTGCATTTTGGCCGGTTAAGAGGGAGCTAAAAAACCTGAGGTTGCTGTAATATGCAAAAATGCCGCCACCGTTTTGGAAACTCCTGTTTTTAGAAAACACGGTAGTCCTGATGGTGTAGGTAGAGTTGTTGAAAGAAATGGCGCCGCCGTAGCTGCTGGTATTGTTTTCGAACACACAATTGGTTATTTGTGCCGTACCGCCATGGTCGTACAAAGCACCACCACCATCATCGCCAAAAGACAGGTTGCCGGTAAAAGTCAAACCGTTTAGGTTGATGCCGGTGTTATAGTTATACAAGCCGCCGCCTGAACGTTGGGCAATATTTCTGTCGAAAATGACATTTTCCAGCACAGGCGATGAATTGAGTTGGTTCGCCATTCCGCCTCCACCTAAAAATGCATAGTTGGCGAAAAATGTTAGATTACGCAATGTGGGAGAGGCATAGACATTAAGCATTCCTCCGCCAATATTGAAATTGCCTCCATTGATAATTTCGTTGGAGCCGCCTTTGATCACAAAACCATCCAGAATTGCCGAAGATGTGAGCGGGCTGCCCGAAGTAAACCGGTTGTCGATTACCCGGTAGCTGTTCTCCGTATTTTTGGTAATTCTTAAAGTGTTTCCGCTGCCTGTAATCTCGTCATCGTTATTGAGGTCACCGCTCAGAATGGATGTGTTAGCAGATACAGTCAGGTCGCGCTGACTGAGTGCCGTTTCGGTGCCGGCAAAACCACCGTAAATGGCAATGCCATTTTTCATGCGGAAGGAGGCTGTTCTATCGGTGCCATTAGTTGGTTTGTAAGTGCCCTTTGCAACCCATATTTGCTTAATACAACTCAGGTTATTGGTAGCTTCAAGCGCATCCTGCAGGCTGTTAAATGCCGAACGCCAGGTGTTGCCATTTCCTCCAGCGGGCTTCGATGCATCTACAAACAACACCGAATCCAACCCAACCCGGACATTCACCGAAGTTGCCCGGCAATTTGGCGAAATAATGGTAAGTACATTGTTTAAGCCTGCCTGACTAACCGGAAGAATAGCCGATGTAAGGCTATTATTAAAGTTCCAAAAGTAGCTCGGAAAATTCAAGCCACTCGCTTGTACAGCAACCTGCGTAGGATTGTTTACGAGGCTTGCATGAAACGCGTTGGGGGTAGCATCCAACGCAAGCATAGATGTAGTATTTATATTATCCAGGCCATAATAAGCCACTAATCCTGCAGTGTTTGTAGGAATACTTCGGCGGCTTACTTCCATTACTTCGTGTAAAGTAATGGCACGGTTCCAAATTCTGATTTCATCCAGTTCACCGGAAAAGAAACGACCGCTTCCCAAGTTGGTGGACTCTTCGGCTCCAAAAGCCCAATATTGTTGAGATGGAGGAGTTTGTCGGATTCCGATTATTTTATTACCGCTGAAGGAAGAAATGGTTCCGTTTAATACACCGTCGAAGGTAATAGTTGCATCATCATACCGAATGACAGCATGGTTCCAGGTTCCAAAAGAAACGAATCCTAAATCGATAGCGCCTAATTCCCATACACGAGCCATCAAACGATTATTGGGCAATAATTCTAATTGCGAAACATGCCAGCCGGTATTGATAGCCGCCTGACCTAAATCCGCCACGATTACCCCATCGCTATTCGCTTTAAACCACAGTTCTATGGTGAAAGAGCGATCAGGTAGCGCTGCTTTTAAGTTAGGTGTTATAAGGTACTGGTTGGCTCCATTTAATTGAATGCCCTTATTTCCCCAAGATGCGGCCAATGTAGTTGGCGTTACCGAACATTGGGCAATATTACCATTGGCAATAATGGTGCTGGTGAGAGAAGTTCCTTCATCGTACTGATTATTACAATTGTCGTCGACTCCATTACACAGTTCCGGTGAACCGGGGTTTATGGCCGCGTTATTGTCATTGCAATCACCACTTGCAATAATACTTTTGGAGTAACTTCTTCCCGGCGAAGCACAAGTAAATATCGGGGTACCTACATAGTAACCATCTTTGTCGGCATCCAAATACCAATTGGTTGCCGCTATGATAGGCTCCTGAAGTTCATAAGGCCCCAAATCTACAATACCAAACAGTCGGTTATTGCCCATAATATCCGTGGCGCTTACTCCGCTGTTGTTGCCCGTGTTATAGGCAGGGGTGCAAAATTCCGGCCTCAGCCCATCATCTGCGGTCATAAAAACACCATCGGCACCGGCAGGGTTTGCAGCATTTATAAACGCCGGGTTTTGAGCGGTATTTCCTGTTCCGGTCCATCCCCCTTCTACAATGGAGTAGGTTATGCTTGCTACGGTTTCTACATTTCCTATAAAACTTCCTAAGGCAGCATTGGTATTGCCGTTTAAATTACCCCATACAATTGAGTTCTTTACCGTGGCAGAAGAACCACTGTTTACCAGAACAGCTCCCGTAGCAGGTGAATAATTTCTGGTAAATGTTGTATTAAAGATATTAATTGATGAAGATTGGGCAATATACATGGCACCGCCGTTGGCCGATACCCTGTTATCGGAAAATATGTTATTGAAAAGGTTGACTGTGGAATTTTGGTCAAGTACGATACCGGCACCATTAGCAGCTGTATTTTGGAAAAAAATGGCGTTCTCAATGTTCGCAGCGGAAGAGAAGTTAAACAACCCACCTCCTGCGTTGGCATTGTTCCAGCGAAAAATAATATTAGCCAATGCCGGTGATGAATTTAAATTAAGCATCCCGCCACCTGATTGTTGATTTATACCTGTGCCGGTGGCATTACCCCCCGAAATGATAAAGCCATCCAACAACGAATTGGCGGTAGTTAGTCCATTGCTGTTGTTACTAATTACATGGTAGCTGTTATCACCATTGTTGGCAAAACTAAGCCCTGGGCTACCCAAAGCACTACCTTGAACCAGATCATTATTGCCGAGGTCGCCGCTAAGAATACTTGGGAAGGTAGTCCTTATAAACAGAATTCGCTGGGCAAGGCTTGTTTCGTTTCCTGCAAAGCTGCCGTAGATTTTAACCCCCGCTTTCATTGCAAAAGACATGTCGCGGTTGCCATCTGCGGTGGGTCGGTAGGTTCCACCTGCCACCCAAACCTCGTCGCCGTTGCCCGAGGCATTAATCATGGTTTGCAAGTTGCCGCTTGCGTTGCTCCAGGAGGAGCCACTGCCATTGCCGGCGCCACCGGCTCTTACATAACGGATGATGGCAAAACTGCTCACCGACAACACCATCAACACAAAAACAAAAGCTGCCCGCAAGCCAGCACCGAATGAAGCGGAAAATTTTAAACGCATACTGCTAATTTTTAACCTGTAATTTATACGGGTTAAAGGTGCAGGCATGCCTTCCCAAACAGTCACCAATAATCGGTCAATCTTCACCGATTATCTTGCATGGCAGGTTTATTTTCGCAGATTTTCCTGCGCAGGAGAGGCATGCAAATTTCCAACTAATTGATTTTCATCTAGTTATGAATTGCATAAACAAGAACCGTGATGCCGACGCAAAAAAAGGCGGTCATTCCGACAGAGGAGGCATCCCGAAAAGAATTACTGTTTTGAAAGCATGTGGATAAACTGAAATAAGGGCATGGCCATCACCCCACCGGGTAGCGGAAAGGTTTCTGTACCCCCATAAATTACAAATTTTCTATCTGCTCTGATATCCTCACAGGCAGTGTAAAAGCCTTTTGAAAGCACCGGCGTACTGTGCTTTTTTATTTCAATGGCCCACTTTTCCTGCCCCGACCATTCTAAAATCAGGTCTATTTCGGCCCCATGGCTGGTTCGGTAAAAATAGGGAAGCGTTTCAGCAGGGGTCATGGATAATATGTTTTCCATAACAAAACCTTCCCAGCTTCCGCCAACAACCGGGTGGCCCAAAAGCGTGTTTACATCCGTTATATTTAACAATGCGTGAACCATGCCCGGGTCGCGCAGGTACACCTTGGGCGAGCGAACAAGCCGCTTGCCGGTATTTGAAGACCATGGCTGTATTTTTCGCACCAACAGCAGGTCAACCAACAGGTCAATATACCGGCCCACACTTACTCCACTCATTTCCAAATTGCGTGCCAGCAATGCTGCATTCAAAACCGTACCCTGCTGATGAGCTAGCATCGTCCAGAAACGTCGCATAGTTTCCGAAGGTATTCTTGGGCCAAGAGAGGGAATATCCCGTTCCAGGTAAGTGCGGATAAAATCCCGCCTCCACCGCATACTGTCTTCATCAGATTCTGCCAGGAGGCTCTCTGGAAAACCACCCCTTAACCATATAGTGTTTAATATTTCATTAGTGCTGGCGTCAAACTCTAGCACATTAATGGGATATAGTTCAAGCTGACTGATTCTTCCGGCAAGCGACTCGCCCGATTGCCTCAACAGGTCTAACGATGCTGAACCCAGGAATAGAAAAAGCCCGGTTTTATTGCCCTGCCTGCGCTGTTCATCGATAATGCCACGGATGGGTGAAAAAATTTCGGGCGTCCGCTGCACTTCATCCAATATAATGAGGCGGTGTTGGTTATGGGCATGGAAGGCTGCCAAATCCTGAATTTTGGCCGCATCCAATGGATTTTCAAGGTCAATGTAAACACTTTCCATTTCTTTGGCTGCCTCAAAAGCCAGGGTTGTTTTGCCCACCTGCCTTGGCCCTGTAAGCACCACGGCTGGGCTTTTCTGCAATTGCCCAACAAGGCTATTTTTTGCTACACGTGAAATCATTTGTGCAAATGTAACATTAAATGTTATAATTGCACGGTTCTTGGTAACCATGTTTCATCGATGGGCAAGAGGGAAGCATGAAATTTGCCGTTGGGACGGGTCACTATTTTCTCATGGCATTGGGCCGAATAGCAAACTCTTCAAAAAAGGCATCCGAAAAATAATTGGGGGTGGTGAAACCCACCTGGTAGGCAATTTCGGCCATGGTAAGTTGGGTGGTTTGCAGCAACTGTTTGCCCTTTTGCAGGCGGTACCGCCGGATGAAGGCGGCGGTAGAAAGGTCGGTGAGCGCCTTTATTTTGCGGTAAAGCTGCGATTGGCTGAGGCCCATGGCGGCGGCCAGTTCTGGTACGCTGAAATCGGCATTGTCGAGGTG
Organism: Bacteroidota bacterium; assembly: GCA_004292575.1. Taxonomy (GTDB): domain Bacteria; phylum Bacteroidota; class Bacteroidia; order Chitinophagales; family Chitinophagaceae; genus Phnomibacter. The sequence goes on along the minus strand of RDXD01000447.1, from coordinate 4,132 downwards.
CTTTTCCAGTTGGGCGGTTAGCTTTTGCAGGAAGTTGTCTTGCAGATCAGGGCTGGCATTGGGCGCTAAAGGCTGTTCTGGCTCCGGCTGTTGCTGCGTAGCCCAATCCAAATTTCTGTACCTCGCCTGAAGTTTTTGGCGGAGCGTAAGCAGGTTTTGCAGGGTAGCAAACAGTTCTTTCTGGTGAAAAGGCTTGGCAAGGTAGGCATCTGCACCATGCCTCAGGCCCGCAATGCGGTTTTCAACCCCGGCCTTTGCCGTAAGCAATACAATGGGTATATGGCTGGTGCGTTCATCTTCCTTTAGGGCCTGGCATACTTCAAAGCCATTTTTTTCCGGCATCATTACATCGCTTATAACGAGGTCGGGAATGGTTTCAATGGCCTTTTCGATGCCGGCGCGGCCATTAAAAGCAAACTCAAGGTTATATTGCTGCCTAAGGCAGGCGGTTAAAAACTCCACCACATCGGGATTGTCTTCCACCAGCAACAGCGTAGGCAATTCCGGGTTGTTTTCAAAAGGCGTTATTTCGGGTTTTTCACCAGCAGCTTCGCGTGGGAAAGAAACCGGTGGCGCGGCTATTGTGGCATGCTGATGCATTGGCAGAATCACAGAAAAAGTGGTTCCCCTGCTCTCTTGGCTCTGCACGTTTATGGTGCCGCCCAGCAATTGAACCAGTTCGCGGGTAAGTGCAAGGCCAATGCCGGTACCGCCCGTTTTGGCTTTCTCTAAGTTTTTTGCCTGGTAAAACCGGTCGAAAATATGCGGCAGGTCGGCTGCGGGAATACCGGCTCCATTATCGGTTACTGACAACACCAACCTATTGGCTTCAAGCGCCGCCTTCAAAATCACCTGCCCGCCGGAAGGGGTAAACTTAATGGCATTGGACAGCAGGTTATAAACGATTTGCATCAGCCGTTCGGGGTCATAGTCCATTACCACCTGCTTTTCGGGGCTTTCCACCCGCAGCATTACATTTTGGGCATTGGCCAACGAATGCAGGCTTTCGGCTATATAGCGCAGGTAGGGCAGCGCATCGCCCTTCACATAATTCAGGGTAAGTGTGCTGCTTTCCAGTTTGGCAAGATCGAGCAGCTGATTAATGAGCCGCAACAGGTTCTGGCTGCTGCGCTTAATAAGCCCTGCTTTTTCTTTTACCTCCGAAACCTGCTTTAAGTCGCCCAGTTGCTCGGTGGTACCCAATATTACCGTAAGCGGGGTGCGGAATTCGTGCGAAACGTTGGTAAAAAACCGGTTTTTAAACTCATCGAGCTCGCGGAGGCGGTGGGCTTCCTGCTGCTGAAGCCTTTGGCCCAGCTTGGTTCTGTACATCTGCACTACAATGGCCACCGCTCCAAGCAAGTAAAGTAAATACGCCCACCAGCTAGCCCACCATGGGGGCTGAATCACAAATTCAAACACAGCAGGTTCCTTGCTCCAGTTGCCATCATTGTTGCTGCCCTGAACTTTAAACGTGTAATGGCCTGGCGGCAGGTCGGCCAGCGAAACGGTGTTTTTCTGCCTTAGGTCTATCCATTTATTATTGGCAGCACTTGTAAAAAATTGCCTGCTGATTAATTGGTAGCGGTATTGGTTTTGACCGGGGTTGGTAAATTCGAGGGCCGAAAAAGCTATGTTTAGGAAATTTTGACGGTAAGATAACTTATGAACCAATACCCCCCCTATTTCATACGGCTGATTGTTCACTTCAATGCCTACTATCCGTGTTTGGGGAATGGTGGGGTTAAAAGAAAGACTATCGGGGTGAAAAACCGTGAGGCCGCTTACACCGCCAAAAATCATATAGCCATCGCGGGTTTTCAGGTAGCTGCCCAAGTTAAACTCGTTGCTTTGCAAACCATCGGCCACGGTAAAGTTTTTGAACTCCTTACTACCGATGTCGAGCCTACTCAACCCCTTGTTGGTGCTCATCCACAACCTGCCGTAGTTTGCGGAAGCCTTGTTTTCGGGCAGGATACCATACACCACATTATCGGGTAGGCCTTCGGCGGTTCTGTAATGAATAAATTTCCCGGTTTTTATATTCAGGCGGTTCAGCCCTCCCCCCTTGGTGCCTGCCCATAAATAAGTTTCGGGCTCCACCGGGTCGTCGGCAACACTGCATACAAAGTCGTTTGACAGGGAAGTCTTGTCGCGGGGATTGTTGTAGTAATAGGTAAAGCGGTAGCTACTGCCCGATGGTTCAGCTTTTATCAGGCCTTCAAAACCCATGATCCAGATGACCCCGTTTGGCGCAAGATGCAGGTAATGCATATACCAGTAGGCGGCCTGCAGTCGTTGCGGTTTATCAAAAGGAAACTGTTTGCTTTTTCCGGTTTTGGTGTCAAAGACCATCAGACCCGATTCGTTTACCCCATACAGCACCTGCTTACGATCCATCTCCAAACCCAAAGCCTTCCACGGAAACCGTTCTACCGACCCTGTTTGCTTTTTTACAGTCATCAATCCTTCACCCTGCGTATTGATCCATGCGTTGCCGGTTGCATCAAAAACAAAAGCCCCCTTGGTTAACATGGAGGGATCTTGAAACCATTGATTCTGAATGGCGTTGTTGAAGTTTTTGGAGGTAAATGCTTTATCCGGCCTTTCGGAGCAGATCAAAAAACCTGAAGGGTCTTCAAAAATGCGCCGTTGCGAAATAAGGGGCAGATAGCTGGAAAATTTAGGTTGCTGTAGTACTACTTTGCGTATGCCGTATCCATTGGTTCCAATCCAAATATTATTTGAACGGTCGGTGCAAAGCATACTAAAAGCAAAGTATGAAGAATTTGCCAGCATTTCTGATACCGTAAATTCAAAGTGAGGAAAGCCGCCATTTGCAAAGGTTTTGGGATTCCATTTAGCTATTTTAGTTTTATCAAAACTCCATAGATTGCCCTGTTTGTCAAATAGCATAACCTCTTTGGAAGCTCTGCAAAAAACCTCCTTTCGCGTTTCTGCATCAATTGCCCACACCAAACCTGTCCCCAGATCTTTTTCTTTTTGGGAGATTTGCAGCCTAGCCAAATCTGTAGGCAGATTATTTGAGTAAGCAAAAATAGCATGGCTATCTCCCCCTCTTAAATAGGCCCTGCGTCCGGCCAATGCATATGGGGCAAACTCCCGGGAAGAATTATCAAGCAAATAGACTCCATCGAAAGTGCCAATAAACAACTCTTTATTAACTGAATAATAAACATTTGTGATGTAGTTTGCTTTTTCACCTGCATTTTTAATGGTTATCTTTTTTACATCAAAAACCCGACTTGCATTACTTTCTTTTTGAGAGGTGGCAAGCAAATCTGCAGGAGCTTTTATACACCATAGTTGTCCATTTTCGGCAATCCAGATACTTCCATCCCCATCTTCGGTTACCCTGCAGGTCAGGTAGTCAGCACCAAAACTAAAGCCTGGAATCAAATTTTTGGGAACATGGTAAAAACGGCCGGTTTCGGGAATAAACACGTCAATACCTCCGTTATAAAAGGCCCAAATACGGCCTTTTTTATCTTCAAAAAGACCCCAAATTTCGCTGGCGGCAATAGAAAATGGGTCAAATGTGTCGGGCGAGTAAGTTTTAAAGCGATAGCCATCGTAGCGGTTAAGTCCATCCTTGGTAGCAATCCACATATAGCCATCACGAGACTGGATAATATCGAATACCATGCCTTGGGAAAGGCCTTCGTTTACCGATATGATATCAGCCTTTTGACTAAAGCCAAAAAAGAAGCCCAACAACAGTATGCCAACCGAAAGTATTTTTTTTGCCCTGTGCATGGGCTGCAAAGTACCTGCAAATGCTTCAGAGTTTAGCGTTTATGTAAATATTCAAACTTTCACTTTCGCCAAAACACATTTCCGCGCGGGCAACCATCTATCATTTCTATAAAATGCCCCCGTTGTATAAAGCCAGCTGTCTATGCTCAAGCCATAGGCCGTGTTTATGGCATCTTGTAGTTGATAACGGGGTGGCGGCAAAAAACCGGACTAAACCGCCACAAGCTTGGCTGCTTACCCATGAGGCCTGCGGTGCATGGCCCCCAACTAAAATACCAGCGGGCCTACCGTACCCACCCACCAATGCCCAAAATGCTGGCCATGCTCCCATAAAAAAGCACCCGCAAATCTTGCT
>RDXD01000084.1 GCA_004292575.1 Bacteroidota bacterium | reverse complement strand
AATTGGCACTACTGCATGGGTAAGCTAAGGGGTGTAGAATGGTCGTTTGCGGCTGTTGAACCTGCCTGCGATGCTTGCGGCATGAACAAGGAGAGAAACCGTAAGTGCTGCAAAGATGTGGCGACGCTGGCGAAAATAAGCGACGCCCATAAGCAAGCCACAGTGGCCGAACCAAAATGGCTGATGGCTGATGCCCATGCTATAATTGTGGCCACCGGCTATTTAAACCCTATTTTTAAAGCTGCCACACTGTGGGCGCCCGCAAAAAGCCAACCACCGCCACTATTTGGGGTTGATTGGCAAAGTTTTTATAACGTGTTTAGGTGTTAGTATAGAAATGATGATGGCTTTGGTTAACCTAAATGGTTGGTCAAGGCAGTAATGCATTTTTTACAATCTAACCAAACACAATATGAAACGTATAATTTTTATGAGTGCCCTCTGGCTGTTGGCAGGCACTTCTCAAGCACAATATCGCAATATCGAATTACAAGCGGCCGGGCTTACCTGCAGCATGTGTAGCAATACCATTTACAAGGCCCTTAAAACACTTGATTTTGTGGCCGATGTGCAGACCGATTTATCAAAAAATATTTTTACGGTTGTACTAAAGGATGGTGCAGTTCCCAATTTTGATGCCCTAAGCCTCAAGGTGAAAGCAGCAGGCTTTTCTATTGCCAGTCTGCAATTTGAAGCCTTATTCAGTAACTTAGCCGTTGCCAACGATACCCACACCACGCTGGGTAACAAAACCCTCCATTTTTTGGGTTTGTCCTCAAAAACCATCACAGGCTGGCAAAAACTACGGCTGGTGGACAAAGATTTTGTGCTGGCGCGTCAGCGTGCGAAGTACGAAAAACTAACCCAAATGACCTGTATAAAAACTGGCTTTGCCGAAGGCTGCTGCAAAGTAAAGGGTATGGCCCCGGGAGAAAGGATATACCATGTGGTAATGTAATGCCGGTGGCGGTTCTTCGATGTTTTTGATCCAAATAGCAGAGGCACCGTGGAGAAAAACAACCATTTAAATTTGGTTTGGACTAAGCTACCGTGCCGCACGCTCGTATTGGCGAGTGGACATGCCAGGCGCAAGATGTAGGCAAGGTTTAAATTGCGCTTTAAATACAGAATCACATGAAACAGATGATCTGCTTTGGCCTGGCGGTATGCCTAAGCTTTGTAGGCCTGATGGGGCAAAAAGTAGGAAAGCCGCCGGGAAAGCTGCAAGTGGTAACGGCCCAGGGCACGCCGGTGCAATTAGATACGCTAAAGGGCAAGGTGGTGTTGATTGACTTTTGGGCCAGCTGGTGTAGGCCATGCCGCGAAAACAACCAGGCATTGAAGCCTATTTACGACATGTACAAGGCGCAGGGATTTGAAATATTTGCTATTTCGACAGATGCCGATGCTAATGCCTGGCAGAGGGCCATTGCCAAGGATGCTACCACGTGGCTACATACCATTGAAGTGAGGAAAACGGGCCTTTCTACCTCGGATTTATGGGGTGTCACCCAAATTCCTACCGCTTTTCTTGTGAATAAAGAGGGCATAATTGTGGCCAAAGACCCATCGGTGCGATGGCTAAAAAAACGGCTTCCAAAACTATTAAAAAACAAAACAAACACATGACAAGAAGGATAATACTGCTGCTATGCCTGGGTATAACCCTGGGGCGCTTGCAGGCGCAGGAGTTGTACATTTTTACCGAGCCGGCCAGCAATATGGCGGCCAACTCCATTGGCCTTAGGCTAAACACCGAAGCCATGCCCATGCGCCATGGCAAGGCATTGGCCTACCGGCTTAACCCAGAAGTAATGTGGGGTGTAAACAAAAACTTTATGGTGCATGCCGGTGCGTATATGGGCGATATGTTTCAGCCCCAATGGCGTTTTGAAGGTGCCAGCCTATATGCCAAATACCGTTTCCTAAGCCTTGACGATGTGCACAAGCACTTTAGGATGGCTGCTTTTGGCCGCTTGGCCATAAGCCGCAACCCAGCACAATTGCACTACACCACCACCCACCTGCAAACCAATACGGATGGCACCACGGTAGTGCATACCCTACACAAAAAACTGCAAGCGGACGAACTGGCTTTAAACGGCAACAACAGTGGCGCTCAAGTTGGGGTAGTGGCAACTCAGCTGCTGCATAAGCTGGCACTGTCAACCTCTGCTGGCTACATTATGCGTATGAATAATGTAAACGCTAAACCAATTGGTAATGCCACCGATGGCAATTGGCAGGCTACGCTTAGTGCCGGATACTTACTGCTGCCCAAAACATACCGCAGTTATAAGCAAACCAACCTGAACCTCTACTGCGAGGCATTGGCACAAAAGGCAACTGGCGGCGCAGGCTATTTTGTAGATGTGGCACCAGGTATTCAGTTTATTTTCAACAGCATCAGCCGTCTCGATTTGGGCTACCGGTTTCAAGCAGCCGGAAACATGAGCCGCTACAACTCAAAGCTGGTGTTGCTGCGCTTCGAGTATAATTTTTTCAATGTGCGACAACCCAAGGCTTCATAAAAGCTTTTGTAAACAATCAACAATCAATCAACAATTTACCAATTAAAAAAAACAAACAACATGAAAACGATCGTATTATTTGTGGCTGGCATTATGGCCAGCGCAGCGGTGGCAGCAGCACCTGCTAAAGACAGCACAGCCAGCTTTAAAGTAATGGGCAACTGTGGCATGTGCAAAAGCCGTGTAGAAAAGGCAGCCAAAACAGCCG
>RDXD01000446.1 GCA_004292575.1 Bacteroidota bacterium | reverse complement strand
TGGCACTTATTACCGTAAGGTTTATGATGCAGTTTGTGGAAAAATACGGATTCAAATACTTTGGCTGGTACCGCATTATCGCCGGTTTAACCATTTTTTACTTGATATCGAAAGGCTATATTGTATAGCAGTCTGTAATTTGGCTGGGTAATTTTAGCAATTGCGCCGCGCCCCTATCTTTTCGTTTTTCGTTAAAAACACCCCCTAAAAACGCATGAACATTTTTGAGGCTGTGGTATTGGCCATTGTGGAGGGCCTTACAGAATTTTTGCCGGTTTCAAGCACTGCCCACATGATTTTTGCCAGCACTTTTTTGGGCATTCAGCAAGATGTGTTCGTAAAAATGTTTCAGGTAGCCATTCAATTTGGGGCCATATTAGCGGTACTGGTGCTATACTGGCGCCGTTTTTTTACACCAACAGCACTACCGCTGTATTTCAAACTGGCGGTAGGCGTGCTGCCAGCCTTGGTATTGGGCTACTTATTCGACGACTATATAGAGGCAGTACTAGAAAAACCCATTCCCATAGCAGTGGTGCTTATACTGGGTGGGGTAGTTTTGCTGTTGGTGGACAAGTGGTTTAAAAACCCTACCGTACATACAGACAAGGACATCACATTTCCCAAAGCTTTTGCCATTGGCTTTTGGCAATGCCTGGCCATGATGCCTGGGGTAAGCCGAAGTGCGGCCAGCATTATTGGCGGCATGCAACAAAAGCTTAACCGTAATCTGGCCGCTGAGTTTTCATTTTTTTTGGCTGTACCCACCATGATGGCGGTCAACTTGTATTCCGTTTTCCTAAAAAAATGGGATGTGGGTGGCGCTACCATGAAAGGCTACGAAATGATACTGGCCACAAGGCAGCAGACCATTGCCTTTTTGGTGGGCAATGCGGTGGCGTTTTTAGTGGCCATTGTAGCCATTAAGTTTCTTATTACCCTGCTCAAAAAGTATGGCTTTAGGGTATGGGGAATTTATCGCATAGCCGTAGGTGTATTGCTGCTGGTGCTGTTTTTAAGTGGCGTGGTAAAAACGGCCTAAGTGCTGGTAAACCATGGGCTAAGTTGGTTTGGCCGCGGCGTATGGGTTTTATTTTTACCATTGTGTTTTATTTCACCCTTTTAAAGCGCCTTGGCATATGATTACTGCATCAAAAAAAGTTATAAATGCTTGGGCCATGTTCGATTGGGCCAACAGTGTTTATAACTTGGTCATTACCGCTACTTTCTTCCCCATTTATTTTGAAACGGTTACAAAGGGCCCCAACGGCAGCGATAAGGTGGAGTTTCTCGGCTTTTCGTTTATCAACTCATCGCTTTATAATTATGCGCTTTCTTTTGCCTATTTGCTCATAGCGCTGGCCTACCCGCTGCTTACATCCATAGCCGATACCCGGGGCAATAAGAAGAACTTTATGCGCTTTTTTTGTACCATGGGTGCGCTTGGTTGCAGCAGTTTGTATTTTTTTAAAGGCACGTCGAACCTTTGGCTGGGTATAACTGCACTTATTTTTGGTGCCATGGGCTATGTGGGTAGCCAGGTGTTTTACAATGCTTATTTACCCGAAATAGCCGCTCCAGAAGACCGGGACCGTGTGAGCGCCCGTGGCTTTTCGTTTGGCTATACCGGTAGTGTTATTTTGCAGCTTATTGGGTTTGCACTGGTGCTTACCATGGCCAACAAAGGCGAAGCAACCCGCATCACGTTTTTGCTGGTAGGCATTTGGTGGTGGGGCTTCGCACAAATTACGTTTGCCGGGCTACCCAAAGTGCCGCCTAAGCCAAAGCAGCAAATCAATGTGCTTAGCCATGGGTTTGTGGAAATAAAAAAAGTATGGCAGCAAACCCGCACACAACCCGTGTTAAAGCGATTTCTGCGTGGCTTTTTCTTTTACAGCATGGGGGTGCAAGCCATTATGCTGGCAGCCACCATGTTTGGCTCTAAAACGCTGGGCTTGCCGCAAGCCAACCTCATTGCCACCATCGTTATTATTCAATTGCTGGCCGTGGTGGGCGCTGTTAGCATGAGCAAGTTATCCACGCGTTTTGGCAACCTAAAGGTACTAATGGGCGTGCTAATTATGTGGCTGGTATGCTGCGCGGTAGCCATATACGCCGCAGAATATAAGCAGCAAGGCGGAAACCCCGAGCGCCTGTTTTATGGCATTGCCGTGGGTGTGGGACTGGTAATGGGAGGCGTGCAATCGCTTAGCCGAAGTACGTTTAGCAAGCTGATGCCCGCCACCAACAGCACAGCATCGTATTTTTCGTATTACGACTTTAACGAAAAACTTGCCATTGTAATTGGTATTTTCAGCTTTGGATTTATACACGAAGCCACAGGTAGTATGCAAAACTCCATACTTTGCCTTATGGTATTCTTTGCCATTGGCTTTGCCTGGTTGTATGCTGCGCTAAAAAAGCAACGAAGCCTTACCACAGAAGTTGTGGCATAGCCCCATTTATGTTTCTCAATCTCATTGTTGCCCATGAAACTACATACCATAGAAACCGGATTTTTTAAGCTGGATGGCGGCGCCATGTTTGGCGTGGTACCCAAGCAAATTTGGCAAAAGCTCTGTCCACCCGATGCACTAAACCTGTGCACATGGGCCATGCGTTGCCTGCTGGTGGAAACATCCAACAGATTGATATTGATTGATACCGGCATAGGCAGCAAACAACCGGATAAGTTTTTAGCACACTACCACCTGCATGGTAGCCACACGCTGCACAGTAGCCTGGCCAACAAAGGCTTTAACCGCCACGATTTAACCGATGTAATTTTAACCCACCTGCATTTTGACCACTGCGGCGGCGCCATAGATCGCACTGCCGATGGCACACTGGTACCCGCTTTTAAAAATGCCCGATACTGGACCAATACGCCGCATTGGGATTGGGCTACCCAACCCAACGATAGAGAAAAAGCGTCCTTTTTGCCCGATAACATTTTACCACTGTTAAGCAGCGGTCAACTCAACTTTGTGCCAACCAATGGCACCCAAACCGTAGCTTTTGATGGAGAGCTCAACCTGAGTTTGCGCATGGCATTTGGACATACCCAGGCCATGATGCTGCCACAAATTACCGTGGGCGAAACCACCATTGTTTTTATGGCCGATCTTATACCATCGGTGGCACATTTGCCACTACCTTATGTTATGGGTTACGATATGTTTCCATGCACCACCTTGCAGGAAAAGAAAAGCTTTTTAGAAGAGGCCTTGGCTGGCAATTACGTTTTGTTTTTTGAACATGATGCACACACAGCCTGCTGCACACTGGCGCAGACGGAAAAGGGCATTAGGGCAGGAAACACCGGAAGCCTTACCGATTTTATAGCTGCCTAACGCACATTGATAAGCGCCGTAAATGGATGCCGCAAATTGCGGTACATCATCATATCTACCTTTACGCTACCTACCGATATGGGGCTTTCTATTCTTATGGGCAGCCTGTTACCATCGTCGCTTACCCAAACGGTCATTTTTTCGCCGCCTTCAAAAATGCTGCCTTTTAGCAGCAGGGGTTTAAACTTGATACAGCGTATTTTACCATAGCGACTTTTGATGGTCTCCTTACCCAGGTAGCGCACATACATGTGGTAAACCTCGTTGTCTAGGAACAAATCAAACGGTATTAAATCGCCTTTTTTGCGACCCTCAAAATCCAAGTTGCGGGCCAAATAGACCTCGCTTAGTACATCTTGCACGCATTTGGGCACTTTATACACACCATTGTTGGTGATGGCCGTATTGGTGCTGTGGTTAAACGTGACGGTTTCAAATTTCTTGTAATTGCCTTCGTTTACGTTTCTAATAAACTTGTAGGGCTGCAAGGTTGCCGTATCAATAAAGGTTTCGTAGCGGTCGCGAATCTTATACACCCAATCGTAGCCGGGCAATGTGGAACCATTGGCCACAATATGATACACCGACTTGTTGTTTAGCGTGCTGGGGGCTACCGTAAAATTGGCGTTGCCGGCATGAACCCAAACCCCTGCCAGCGTGTAAAACACATAAAAGGTTACATTCTCGCCGGCCACAAAACTCTTGTTCCGTATTACGCAGGTGGAATCGTCACCTTTAAAGGCAAACAGGAAGGGCAAGGCCAATAAAGTAAAAAGGACTTTTTTCATGCTTAAATCTTAGATGCTGTAGTGAGTGCCCGGTGTTTGGCAACCAATGATAACCCTTTAAAAAATTCAATTACGATTTATCATACAATTTAATGCCCAAAAGAAGCAAACTGCCTGCTATGGCGGGTAAAATTATGTTAATCATCCACACGCCGGCAGTAGCGGCTAATATGCCCAACACATTGGATGAAAAAAAACCAAAAATAAACAGGCTGGCCTTACCCCTAATGCCCAGCTCGGCCAATGCAATGGTGGGTATGGCGGCCAGCATCAAGAACATGACAGCGGTGCCGGCCAACAATTGAGCAAAGCTGGCCTCAACACCAAAAACCGAAAAAAACAACAGGTATTGAAGCAGAAAAACCACATACCGCAGGCCCGAAAGCAGCAGGAGGCGCAACAGCTCCACATGGCTTATTTGCCCAATAAGATGAATAAAATAGGCGTATTTGGCAATGCGCGGAATTTTTTCGAGGGCCGCTATTACCCAGTGCAAATTAAAATAGAACAGAGCGCCGATGGTTAGCAACATGGCCGTGCCCCACATGAGTACATTAAACAGCAGCACCGAAAAGGCCGGGTGTGGCGTGGGGGCAGCAGCCATCGACCATTTTAAAGCGGCCAATCCCACAATACCAGCAAACAGCGTTACAATGAGTTGGCTAAGGCTGCCAACCAACGTAAGCGTGGCTGCCCGCACCCTACTGCCTTCTTTAAAATACAACATGCGCCCCAAGTACTCGCCCATGCGGTTGGGGGTAAGCATGGTAAAGGCCACACCTGCCACCACCGACTTTACCGCCTGCCCATACGATAAAGGACCCATTTGCGATGCCAGCCGCTGCCACTTTAGGGCTTCGATACCCCAGTTGCAAAGCATTAATACAAGGCTAGCCAGCACTACCCAAACGGTATGGTGTTGTAGCTGCTGTTTAATAAGCACCAACTGACCGGCTAAATTTTTTTGGCCCTGCACTTGTTGGTATATAGAAACGGCAATAAAGACAAAAAGCAGCGACCCAAGCACGTAGTTCAACCAAATTTTCTGTTTCCGAGATAAACGCAATGGACCTTTATTTACCGTGCAATTTAAAGGTTAGTTTGCAACCCTAAGGCGTTAAATTGCAGGCCTAACTACGTTATGGGCAAGGTATTACCTACTAGCAAGGGCGCAGAGCCAATTATTATTATGGGTGTGGACCCTGGCACTGTGGCTATGGGCTATGCCATAATTGCTTGCCAGGCCAACACGCTTACCGTATTGCACATGGATGTGCTAAAAATGAGCTGGACGCACGATGTGTTTGAGCGGCTACAACGCATTTACAGCACCATGGATACTGTGATTGCTACCTACAAACCCTCCCAATTTGCCATAGAAGCCCCTTTTTATGGCAAAAATGTACAAAGTATGCTAAAGCTGGGTAGGGCCCAGGGGGTAGCCATAGCCTGCGCCATGCACCACCAATTGGCCGTAACCGAGTATTCCCCAAAAAAAGTAAAGCAGTCGGTTACCGGCAATGGCAATGCCGACAAAGAGCGGGTATGGACCATGCTGCAGAAGCTGATGACCATTACCGAGGCCCCAAAGTCGTACGATGTTACCGATGCGCTGGCCGTGGCTGCCTGTCACTACTTTCAATTGCAATCGCCAGTGCAAGGCATTACAGCAAAGGGCAAAAAGGGCTGGGATGCATTTATTGCCAAAAATCCGGGTCGGGTATCCGGTATTTGATTATAGGTATTGTAATATTTTCTGCTGCATGGCGGCCAATTCTGCCGGGGAGGGCTTATTTTTTTTCGCCAAAACCTGCGCGTCTTGCATGCCGTTCATGGGTATTAAATGTATGTGGGCATGTGGCACCTCAAAACCAATGGTAAGTAGGTTTACCCGGTTGCACCCCACGGCTTGTTTTATGGCCGCGGCAATGGGTTGGCAAAACGGCAATATCTCGGCTAGGTAAGATACCGGCAAATCAAAAATGGCATCTATTTCTACCTTAGGAACCACCAGTGTGTGCCCGTCTGCGGCAGGGTTAATGTCTAAAAAAGCCAAAAAAAGTGCGCTTTCGGCTATCTTAAACGAGGGAATGTCGCCGGCAATAATTTTTGAGAAGAGTGTCATGGCAGATGTAGAGAACTATTTTGAGGCTAGAAAAAAACAAACCCAATACACACAGCAACCTTGCGTGCGGGTTTACAAACGCCCAGTTTTTTGTGCTGGTCCCATTGGCCAATGCCCACGCGGTTGCCTGGCCGTATAAAACTGGGCCAAGCAAATTAGGCCAGTGCTCTGGCGCATACAAGCATGGCTGAGCATTTTACAACCCAATGTGTTCTATTTGAAAGCGCATTAATCCGTTGGGGGCATTAACCTCGGCAATTTGGCCCACCAGCTTACCCATCAGGCCCTGGCCAATGGGCGAGGTAACCGATATTTTTCCCGCTTTCAAATCAGCTTCCTTTTCGCCCACCAATTGGTATTCGGCGGTTTTTTTGGTTGCCAAATTGGTTATTTTCACACGGGTTAAAATGCTAACCTTACTGGTGTCAATATCGGTGGTTTCTACAATACGGCAGTTGGCAATGGTACCTTCCAGCCCTTTTATTTTGGCTTCCAGCATACCCTGGGCCTCTTTTGCGGCATCATATTCTGCGTTTTCTTTCAAATCGCCCTTTTCTCTGGCTTCGGCAATGGCACGGCTGGCGGCCGGGCGCTCCACGCTGCGCAAGTGCTGCAGTTCGGTTTGCATGCGCTCAAACGTGTCTTGTGTTACATAGTTTAATGTACTCATGGCATCCTCCTCGTTTTTTTGGGGCTGTCCCCGGTGGTTATGATGGTGGGTGGTCAAAAAAAAATAACAACGCCTTCACCTGTGCGGGAGAAAGCGTTGCGGGCAGCAAATTTAAAAGATTTTAAACCGTTTTCCAAGCCATTCCTTTCCAAGCCCTTTTTTATGAACCTGTTAGCGCTGGCGTTTCAAACAGCTTTTGCACCAATACCTGCGCCATACCTAAAAAAGCCTCGTGGCTGTAGCCGGCTATATGTGGCGTTACCACCACTGCGGGGTGGTTTAGCAGGGCCTGTAGCACCTGTTGTTCTTCTGGGGTATAGGTGTGCAACTTTTCGTTTTCAAGCACATCCAGGCAGGCGCCACTCACCAATCCCTGGTCTAAGGCAGCCAGCAAATGGGCGGTGTGCACCACGCCACCACGGCTGGTATTTACAATTATGGGTTGCTGCTGCATTTCGGCAAACAGCTGCTGGTTGGCCATGTGCTTACTGTGGGCATTAAGCGGCACATGAAAACTAATGACCTGCGCATAGCGGCAAATTTGCGCCACCGATGCTTCTTTGATGTAACCATTTGCAAACCCGTAACGGTTCAGGTCATAGGCCAGTACGGTTACGTCGAAAGGCTGCAGCAATTTGGCAAACTGGCTACCGGTGTTGCCATAGCCCACAATGCCCACCGTTTTGCCACGCAGTTCTATACCACGGTTTTCCGACCTTATCCACTGACCGGTTTTTACCTGCGCCGTGGCCGTAAACAGCTTATTCATTACGCCCAGCAGCATGCCCAGTGCCTGCTCAGCCACGGCATTTCTGTTGCCCTCGGGGCTGCTGGCTACCCTTATGCCCTTGGTTTCAGCATAGGCCACATCTATCAATTCCAGCCCGCTGCCCAGCCGGCCAATCCAGCGCAATCCCGGGGCGGCATCTATCAACCGTTTGTCTATCTGCAGGCGTGTGGTTACCACCAACCCTACCAATAGCGGGGCGCGGGCCAGCAGTTGTTCGTAGGTTATCAGCGGCTCGTAGGCCACGGTATAGGTTTTGTTCAATTGGTCCAGCAGCCATGGGTGGCAGTGGGCCGTTACAATGCAGTTTGGTTTGGTCATAATGGGGTGTTGGCCGCAAAAAAAGCGTCGTTATTGCATCAAAAAGCTCAGGCGGGCAAAGTCTTCTACCGACAGCTGTTCGGCACGCCTGGTAAAAATATCATCTTCCAGAGTAGCAGCATCAAAGTACGGTTTTACGGCATTGCGCAGTTGTTTGCGGCGCTGGTTAAACGCGGCTTTCACCAGCATTTTAAAATGGCGTTCGCTTTTTACTGCAAACCGTTGGGCAGCGGGCAGCGGTGTAAGACTTATTACCCCACTCATCACCTTAGGTGGCGGCGTAAAGCTCTCCGGCGGCACATCAAACAAATAAGCCACCTTAAAGTAGGCTTGTATAAGCACGCTAATAACGCCATAGGTTTTGCTACCCGGCGGTGCCGCCACCCGCTGGGCCACTTCTTTTTGAAACATCCCCACCGCAAACTCCACCTGCTGCTGCCAATCTACCAGCCTAAATAATATTTGGGAGGAAATGTTGTACGGAAAATTGCCCACCACAGTAAATGCACCCTCAAAAGGGGGGCCAATATCTAAAAAATCGGCTGTAAGCAGGCGGTTCTGCAACTGTGGATAGGTGCGCAGCAAATAAGCCACTTTCTCCTCGTCAATTTCCACTGCTTTAAAATCAATATCGCGTAGGTGCAGCAGATGCTTGGTAAGTGCGCCGCCGCCCGGGCCCACTTCCAACAGTTGCTGAAAGGGCCTTGCTTCAAGCGCGGCTACTATTTTTTTGCAAATGCCCTCATCGTGCAAAAAGTGCTGACCCAGTGATTTCTTTAGCCTGTAATCCGTTTGTAAAAAGGACTTTTTTGTAACCTTAGCCATGGCTGCAAAGGTGCAGCATTGGCACCAACGGCCTGCATTTTGGTTTGCCATGGCCAAAATGGGGGCAACTGCGTATTTTTACCCGCTTAAATGCGCTGGCAGCCAGCGGCTTACCGTTTTTAACCCCATTAACTTCATCATGAGCGAAATACAGAAACCCATCATTGGCTTTAGCAGCGGCGACCTCAATGGCATTGGCCTCGAATTAATTATAAAAACGCTGGCCGACCCGCGGATTTTAGAGTTGTGTACACCCGTTATTTTTGCCAGCAATAAAAGCCTTAATTTTTATCGCAAGTCCTTGCCCGATTGCAATCTACAGTTTCAAAGCTTAAAAGATTTGGCCCGCATCAATACAAAGGCGGTTAACCTATACAATTGCTGGGAAGAGGAAGTACAAATTAACCCCGGCGTGCTCAACAATATTGGTGGCAATTACGCCCGCATTAGCCTCGAAGCCGCTTCCAACGCCCTTAAAAACAAGGACATCCACGCTCTGGTTACGGCACCCATACACAAAAGCAATATCCAAAGCCCCGAGTTTACCCACACGGGACACACGCCCTACTTGCGCCAGCTTTTTGCTGTAAAAGATGTGGTAATGCTGATGGTGGCAGAAAACATGCGGGTAGGCCTGGTAACCGAACACGTGCCCATAAGCCAGGTGGCAGCCCACATTACCAAAGCGGCCGTTTACAGCAAATTGGTGGTGCTGCACAATGCCCTGCAGAAAGATTTTGGCATTACTAAGCCAAAAATTGCCGTACTGGGCCTCAATCCCCATGCTGGCGATGAGGGTTTGGTGGGTACCGAGGAGGTAGAAATCATAGGGCCTGCCATTGCAGAAGCCAAACAGAAAAACATATTGGCCTATGGTCCGTTTAGTGCCGATGCCTTTTTTGCCCGAGGCCACCATCAAAAATTTGATGCCGTATTGGCCATGTACCACGATCAGGGGCTTATTCCATTCAAATCTCTGGCTTTTGGCGAAGGCGTAAATTACACCGCTGGCTTGGGTGCCATTCGCACCAGCCCCGACCATGGCACCGCATTTGATATTGCAGGCAAGGGCATGGCCGATGCCAGTTCGTTCTTAGCTGCGCTTTACGAAGCCATCGACATTATTAACCGAACGGTATTTTACAACGAGGTAAGAACTAACCCACTGCGCAAAATTAGCCAGCGCATGTTGGCCAATGCCATTGACGAAACATTGGACGAATAAGCATGCAGCCGGCCAACCGCGCAGTGTTGCGCCGCTGATTAGTTGCACGGCAGATGCTTTCAGCGCTAGCACGTTCAGCGGGGGCAGCGCTCTGGATTGTTATTTGAAGAAAGAATCGGGTACGCCCTTGTTTATGGTGTACGACGCATAGGTAATTTCCACAGTACCCTTCTTTTTCTTCAACTTGTTGGCATCGGGGCGCTCGCCATCGTCAAACTCTAGGGTTACCCCCTTTGGCAACTTATAGTCTTTGGTGTTAAAGCTAAACACCGTTTTATCGGGCAAGGCATAGGCCGTCCATTTGCCGTAGGTAAGCTCCACTTCATACGAGCCATTTTCACGGGTGGTGGTGCTGGCCTTTCTTATCAGCAAGTTGGCTTCGTCAATGTACAGCGTCGTCAGCACCACTTCGCCCGTTTCGTCGGCGGGCAGCAGCTTTACCACCCTTACCACCGCGCCGCCCAGCGTTTGGGTACCGGCATCCAGGGCTATAAAGTTATCATCGGCCAGTTGGTTCTGCATGTTTACACTTACGCCGCCTTTGGGCAAAATGCTAATGCCTTTTTCTTTGCTGATGCGAAATTTATTGGGCTTCTTAAAATACACATTTACCTGCGCCACAGGCACTTTCAAAAATGCCACATCGGTACGTAGGCGTCCCGTGGCCACATAGTCGTTTACCACATCCAATTTGGCTTTTACCCGCTTTACCAGTGCCATGGCATCTTGGGCCTTGCTGGCCAACACACTGCTGCACAGCAGCATCATTATCAAAATACGTTTCATATTTACCACAACAGCTACCGTTATAAATGGTTTGCAGTGCCGCCAACTTGCGGTGCTGTGGCGCAACAATACACATTTTTGCCCCATGGGTAACTACCCCATCTTGTGCAGGCCTAAAAAGCTACGCCCACTTTTAACGCAATGCGCTGGAACTGATAAAAATAACGCTGATACTCCACTATGCCCTCGGGCGGGGGAAAGATGCTTAAAAACATTGGATACGAGGCCTCACCCACCCAGCTGTTTTTGTAGCTGTAGCCCAAGCTTACCTGAATTTGCATTTTTTTGTGCGTTCTAAAGCTGTACCCTGCACCAAATTCGGCTAAAGCGCCGGTTTCAATTTGGTAGGCGTTCATCCTTCCCAGCTTGGTATTCCACATACCTTGGTGCCAAGGCAGCTGGGCGCCAGCTTGCCCATACACAAAGGGTCGGCTGCGCTTTTGCCCAAAGGCCTGCTGGCCATGCACCACCACGGGGAAGCCCGATACGCCATACGCATCTAGGCCAATGCCAATACCGGCAAAGCGGTTGCCTTTGCGTAGCCCGTGTATGGTTTGCGCACTATAATTTATATCGCTGCTACCCGTTTGCAGCCCAAGGCTGGTAAGGTTTGCATATTTCCACTTGGCTTTGGTGGCGCTTTGCGCCAGCGTGCTGTAGCCAATGCCCAAGCTTAGGCATAGCATTAGTAGTTTCATCATGGTTAGTTTTGTTTTAAAGGTTTTCCACTAGCAGTGGCTGCCAGCCTACTGCAAGCCTATTTTACTCACCAGTTTTATGTTGTTGATGTCGGCAAAATCATATTGGTAAAAACCATCTTTAGCCTGCACCAAGGCAATTTTATTAAAACAAATCACATCAAAGGTTTCGGACATGGCAATGGTTCTTAGCGGCACCAGGGCCTGCGGGTTTTCTGCATCAAACACTTTTAGGCCATCAGTGCCATCGCAAATAAACAGCCAGCGCCCGTCTTTGTCCAAGCCTCGCGGATTTTTTAGCGGATACGATTTTAACAGCGAGGGCGCAAAAACATTAATCACGTTGACCACATCCAATTGATTGGTGTTGCCGGCACAAAAGTTGCCGCCGCGCAGGGTTACGTATGCAAAGTTGTCGTCGGCTATTACGGGGTCGCACACGCGGGCATGGGTAAAGGTACCCGTTTGCTTGGGGCGGGCGGGCGTGCTGGCATCAAAAATGTACATGCCGGTATTGCTACCAATAAACAGTTTGTCTTTAAAGGGGTAAATGGTTTCTACACCAAAAGGCAGGGTGGTGCTGCTTTGCCATTGGGGTGCAAAAGGCAGTGCTATACTTAAGGCCTGTAGGCTGGTGTGAGATACGGTGTACAGGTGATTGTTTTGAATGGCAAACCGTGCTGTGCTGCCACCCTTGCCGCTGCTGCCCACGTTTTTGGTGTTGCCACCGGCGCTACTGGTAACGCTGTTAAAGTTCGATATGAAAACATTTTCAAAAGCCAGTTTTCTCCATTTGTTCAGTTCCCACTTTTCGGTTACAACGGTGTCTTTTGTAATCCATTCCGCAATCACCGTACCCGAGTCTATTTTATACCCATCTATGTACTGCCGCTCGGGAAACACCCCTGGCAGCCAGTTTTTTAGGCCAATGGCTTTGGGGTTGCTAATGTCAAGCGTCATTAAATCGGTATAGCAATCGGCATAGAGGGCATTGCCACGGGCGGCCAAATCAAGGCAACCCGGTATATGTACAAAAGCCTCGTTTATAGGAGCCGCCGGGTTGGCATTGTTAATCACATGTATGCCTTCGTTTACTTCATTCAAAAAAATGTAATGGCCCAGCAAGTACATTTTACCAGGGTTTTTTACAGCCTGTGGCTGGTCGTTTTTAATGGCCGAGCGCACACTCTCGCTGGTTTTAAACACCGGTCGGCTAATGGTGTAGCGGTAGGTGTGGCTTTTGGTGTCTTTTAAGCAGCCCGCTAGCAGGGTGACTGCTATAATGGTTAGCAGTGGCCACGCGGCCGTACGATGGTTTGTCATGGTATTTAGTTTTGATGTTTAGTTTTTTTTTAAAGAAAATTAGTGTTTCAGTAGCGGTAGGTAGCAGCTTAGCATTAGCGCTTGCCAGTATTGCCGCTGTCCGTTTAGTGGTTTGTAGGCCGCGGTAAAGCTGGCCCTATGGTTTATGCCCAGCTGCCAGCCGGCCTGGGTTTGCCAGTTAAGCCCCCACAGCAGGCCGCCGCTAAGGGTGTTGTATTGGCTTTTGCCGGGTATTAGGGAGCCCCGCGTTTGGTAGGGTATCAGCAGGTTGCTAAACACTTGCACACCCACAAATGGGTGCGCTTCCATCCACAGCGTGTTTCGGCGTCCCAGCAGCCTAAACGCCATGCCACTGGACAATACCACGCTGTGTTGCGATGCGGTGTAGGTAGCATTGCCGGGCGTATAAAAATAGTTGGCGCGGGCCATACCCACACTTAGGCCGCTATCTCTGCGCTGGCCCACGGCCTGGCGGGTTTGCACCAGCCCGTATGCAGCACTGGCCTGCCATTGCCAGCGTGTGCCCAGCGCTTGGGTGCGCCGCACGCCCACCAGCATAGCCACGCCAGCACGGTTTTCTGCCGCCGCACCTGTAGCAAATTGATTGCCCGTGCCACCAATGGTGTTTCCAATGTTACCCAGGGACTCAAACGCCTTTTCCGTGCCGGCTATGTTGCCCAGCAGTGCGTTGCGCTCCCCCACCAGGCCCACACCCAAGCCCACCACAGCGTGCCAGCGCACCGGGGGCAGTTTCCCTATTTTCAACTTACCGGCGGTGCTATCGCCAGCATGGGCTGTGTGCAAGTGGGAGGGTGGCTTGTCCTGCATGGGCGTATCCACAACGGCTTGTAGCGGTTTTTCCGCCGTAGCAGACGGGGTGTTTAGGGCATCCACAGTTTTATTGGCAGGTGCATCAGTTGCG
>RDXD01000445.1 GCA_004292575.1 Bacteroidota bacterium | reverse complement strand
TTACAGAATGCTCAGTATCAGACAGTTAAATGTGTTTATCGACTCGCTTAAGAACAACGTATCAAAAACAAAAAAGCGCATCGCCAATGAAATAACAACCGATTTTAGGTTTGCTAAGCTGTACGACAGCGGTAAATTGGGTAAGGCGTGGCCCAAGGTGGCAGCCCCCAAAAAAATTGCCAGTCTGCTGCCCGATTCTACCCGCAACACCGTGCAAGACATGGCCTTAAACAAGGCGTCGGGGGCCAAATCAAGCTTCGAGATTTTATTCTCCGACTATAACGAGCGAAGAAGAGATTTAAGACACTACGAATTGGCTTGGTGGCAAAAGTTTTCACTTTCGTTGGCTTGCTTCGTACTTTTTTTAATTGGTGCTCCGCTGGGTGCCATCATTCGAAAAGGCGGCCTCGGCAGTCCGCTCGTATTTGCGGTGGTGTTTTTTGTGATATTCCACCTATTAACCACCGTAGGCGAAAAAATGGTGAAAGAGGGTGCGCTGCGTCCGTTTGTGGGTACCTTTTTACCCATTTTTGTACTATTGCCTATTGCTTGCTTCTTGATTTATAAGGCCATGAACGACTCGCAACTGTTTAATAAAGACTTTTATAACCGATGGTTTAAGTGGGCCCGCTCAAAAGTAGCGCGCCGAAACAGCACCCAACCTTCTTAACAAATGCTTTAACTTTATACCATGCAACGAAGAACATTTATAGCCAACACTGGCAAAACCACCCTGGGCTTATTGGCAGCAACTGGCGGACTTTCCACATTAGGAAGCTGCTCAACTTCAAAAAAAAGTGCGGGCAAAGCCGTTTACCAGCAAGCGCCGGGTTTTACCCAAAAACCCTTGCCTTACGCTTTTGCTGCCCTTGCACCGCATATTGATGCTGCCACCATGGAGGTGCACTACACAAAGCACGCCGCAGGCTATCAAAAAAACCTAGCCGAGGCGATGGCCGAAGAAAAACCAGCCGCCAAAACACTGGAGGATTTGCTCGGGAGTATTTCGAAGCAGTCGCTAAAAATGCGTAATAATGCCGGCGGGCATTATAATCACGAATGCTTCTGGCAGTGGATGACGCCTGGTGGCAAAGCTCCTAGCGAGCCGTTTAAAGCAAAACTTGAAGCCAGCTTTACATCAATGGCCGATTTTAAAACCAAATTTGCCGACGCGGGGCTAAAACGATTTGGGAGCGGTTGGGCATGGTTGGTGTTAGATGCCAATAAAAACCTGCAAATTGGCAGCACCCCCAACCAAGATAACCCACTGATGGATGTGAGCGAGCTAAAGGGTTATCCGCTGCTGGGCTTGGACGTTTGGGAGCATGCATATTATTTGAAATATCAAAATAAGCGGGCCGATTATATAGCCGCCTGGTGGAACTTGGTAAATTGGGCCGAGGTGGAGGCGCGCTACCAGTTTGCTTTGGGCAGCTAAAATTCTTTTTAAAAAAAAACCATTAACCCCTGGTATTAATTATGAAAACAATCACCCATTGGCAAAACGATTTGGCTTTTGATACCCAGTTTGAGGGACACACCGTAAATATGAACGGCGGTAGCGATGCTGCTGGCCTAAGGCTTGGATTTAGCCCTAAAGCCATGCTGCTTAGCGGATTGGCCGGGTGCAGTGGCATTGATGTGGTCGAAATTCTTCACAAAATGAAAGTTGAGTTCTCAAACTTCAGCATCACCGTAGAGGCGGAGCAAACCGAAGAACATCCTAAAGTGTTTTTAGACATTATGGTGGTATATGCCATTAAAACCGCCCCCGAAAATTTAGACAAGGTACAGCGTGCGGTAAATCTTTCGCTTGAAAAGTACTGTGGTGTATCGGCCATGCTGAAAAAAAACAGTGCCATACATGCCAGCGTAAAGCTGGTGGACTAAACCCTTAGGGTATGCAAAAAACCATTTTGGTGCAGCGCTGGGTTACCCTCATCGGGCTAGCACTTTTAGGGGTAAAATTTGTGGCCTACTTTGCCACCCACTCCGTGGCCATTTTAACCGATGCATTAGAAAGCATCGTGAACGTGGTGGCAGGATTTATAACGCTTTATGGCTTGCACATTGCGGCAAAACCCCGCGATGCCAATCACCCTTATGGCCATGGCAAAGCCGAGTTTCTCTCGAGCGGTATTGAGGGTGCTTTGGTAATGGTGGCCGGAATTTTAATAGTGCTAGAAGCAGCAAAAAAACTACTGCACCCTACCCCGGTAGCACAACTCGATTTGGGTATGGCGTTGGTGGCAGCTTGCGGTGTGATTAACTTTGCGGCGGGTAAACTGGCTTTAAATACCAGCAAAAAATACAACTCCATTGCCATTGGTGCCACAGGCCGCCACCTTATATCCGATGCCATAAGCAGCATTGGCTTAATAGCGGGACTTCTGCTGATGCACGCCACGGGATGGCTTTGGCTAGATGCCGCGGTAGCATTGCTGTTTGCTGCCATAGTTATTGTAACCGGGGCCAAAATTGTGCGCCGTAGTGTGGCTGGCATTATGGACGAAGCCGATGAAATAATCCTGCAGCGCATGGTGAGTACTTTAAACAAGCAACGAAGGCCAGAATGGATTGATTTTCATAACCTGCGCATCATAAAATATGGTAATGCTCTCCATTTGGATTGCCACATGACCCTGCCATGGTACCTAAATGTGCACGAGGCCCATCAAGAAATAGACCATTTGGCCTTAATTGTGCGACAAGAGTTTGACGACACGCTGGAATTGTTTGTACACACCGATGGCTGCCAGCCCTTTGGGTGCAATATTTGCAGCATGCAGAAATGCACAGTGCGTGAGCAGCCTTTTTTGAAACAAGTTGAGTGGACCATTGATAACATTTTCCAAAACCAAAAACACTCCATTGCCAATGCACAGCCCCGCTGAACTAGCAAAAACCATTGATCATACGCTTTTAAAACCGGGTATGCTTTTGGCAGATGCCCTGCAGTTGTGTACCGAAGCAAATGAAAATGGCTTTGCAGCGGTGTGCGTGCCGCCGCTATTTGTAAAACCGTGCCGGCAACATTTAGGGCATAGTCATGTAAAACTGGCAACCGTTATCGGCTTTCCCTTTGGATACAGTGCCACAGAAGCAAAACTGGCCGAATGCTTGCTGGCAATTGTAGATGGCGCCGACGAGTTGGATGTGGTAGTTAACTTCACGGCCATTAAAAACAACGACTGGGCCTACCTGGCCAATGAACTCAATCACCTAATGCCCGTTATTAAAAACAGCGCAAAGTGCATAAAAGTCATTATTGAATCGGGTGTGCTTACGCCCGAAGAAATTGAAAAGTGCTGCACACTATATGGTGCGGCGGGTGTGGACTTCGTAAAAACCTCAACAGGCTACGCTACCGTGGGTGCCACCGTGGAGGCGGTAGCCCTTATGCGCCAGCACTTACCTGCACACGTTGCCATAAAAGCCAGTGGGGGCATAAAAACCGCCAGCTTTGCCAGCCAGCTGCTACAGGCGGGCGCCACCAGGCTGGGCACCAGCAACGGCATCGCCATTTTAACGCAATCTTTGGCTCAAGGTGAATATTAATCGTCATCTTTAGTACTTGGCTGTAGCTGAATTTTATAATCTTTGCCAAATGCTACTAGAATAAAAAGCAGAACATGAAATACCTCTTAAGCACATTACTCATCATAAGCTACTGTTTTGCCCATGCACAAACAGATAGCACCCGAGGACTAACACTGATACGCGACCCACGTGTGGACTTGCTGGTAAAAAAGCAGGCTCAAATAAACAGAGTAGCAGTACACAAAAGTAGCTCGGGCCAATACAAGGGCTTTAGGCTTATGGTGCTTAACACCAATAACCGCGACGAAGCGTATAACACCAAGTCAATGCTTCTGCGTAGGTACCCAGAGCAAAACATTTACATGGCTTACCAAGCACCGTACTACAAGATTAAAATGGGCGACTTTATAAAACGTGCAGATGCAGATAACTTTAAAAAGCAAATAACCGGCTTAAAGCAAAGCATTTTTGTAGTACAAGACATTATAAAAATAAAGCCCGAAGACGAGGCCAAACTGCTTAAAGAAGCAGAAAACTAAGACTGTTTTTAACAGCTGCGTACAGATACCAACATGTTGCAAACCACCATTAAACAGTTAGCCAAGGCTAATTTGGCAGATAATATAGCCATTAGGAGGCATTTGCATGCCCACCCCGAGCTGAGTTACCAAGAGGTAGAAACAGCACATTTTGTGCAAACTACTTTGCTTAGCTATGGCATACCATCGGTACCCATGGCCAACACCGGTGTGGTGGCGCACATTGAAGGCGCAAATCCGCAGAGCCGCACCATTGCCCTTAGGGCCGATTTGGACGCTTTGCCCATACAAGAAGCCAACCAAATACCCTACCGCAGTAAACACGATGGCGTAATGCACGCTTGCGGGCACGATGTACACACCACCTGCTTGTTAGGCGCGGCTAAGATTTTGCACCAAACGCGTTTGCAGTGGCAGGGCACGGTTAAACTAATTTTTCAACCCGGCGAAGAAAAAAACCCAGGAGGTGCCAGCCTTATGATGGCCGCAGGGGTATTGCAAAACCCAGCACCACAGGGCATTGTAGCGTTACATGTGCACCCAGGACTACCCACCGGGCAGCTGAGTTTTAGAAGTGGCACCGTAATGGCTAGCGCCGACGAACTGTACATCACCATTAGTAGCAAAGGTGGCCATGCGGCGGCACCCCACCTTACCACAGATACCATTGTGGTGGCCGCACACCTTATAATTGCGTTACAACAAATTGTTAGCAGAAACAACGATCCGTTCAACCCCACGGTGCTTAGCATTGCAAGCATACAGGGTGGCCACACCACCAATGTGTTGCCCAGCGAGGTAAAACTGATGGGTACCCTGCGGTGCATGAACGAAGCCTGGCGGGCCACAGCGCACCAGCTTATTGCAAAACAAGTGAGTGAACTTTGCGCAGCCATGGGTGCCACCGCCCATTTGCACATTGATAAAGGCTATCCCACCGTGAACAACGATGGACCACTTACCCAAAGAGCCACCACGCTGGCGGAGCAGTTTGTGGGTGCCGAGCTGGTTTCGGAAACCGAAAAACGCATGGGTGCCGAAGACTTTGGCTATTATGCACAACAAATACCCGCCTGCTTTTTTCGACTAGGCACCATGAATAAAGAGCGAGGGCTAACCAGCGGCGTACATACCCCCACGTTTAACATTGACGAAGATGCCATAGAAACTGGCGTGGGCATGATGGCCTGGCTGGGTGCCTGCCTGCCAGTTTAAACCGCCGGAGGGTTAGGCTGAGCGCCCGAAGATGGCTTTGGCGAACTAATCTGTGCCGCCACCACCGAAGCAAACAAATTGGTGCCGGCAGCAAAAAGCATCAGCCAAATGCCGAACTGCTTTTCGGGCAAAAAACCATCGTAGGCACTGCTGAACCTTAAAAAAGCAGTAATGGCATAGCCCAAGGTGATGGCACCTAGAATTAAGTTTATGCGATAGCTCCACGTTTTACGCACTATATACATAATGCCCGAAATACCCGCCAGCGAAGTAAGCAATAGCCCAGGACGACCGTAATAGTTTTGCTTGCTATAAAAACCCGTAAAAAACTCCTGTATATCGGGATACCAAGCCCAATTCATAAAACAAGCAGCTGCTAAAGCGCAGCAAGCCACAATTCCCAAGCCAGATTTCCAATTCATATTTTTTTGTGGGCAGCCATACGCCTGCTCCATTTATGGTAGCTTAAAGTCCCCATTCACTCATGTGGGGCCATACAGACACCCTTAGGGCATTTTAAACCAGCGCGTTAAAGAATGTAGTAGAAACAAAAAAACCCATAAGTGGTTTATGCTTACAGGTTATTTGTGCTGGAGGTACCGAGCGGATTCAAACCGCTGTACGAGCTTTTGCAGAGCTCTGCCTAATCACTCGGCCACGGTACCTTTTGGTTAAAACAGTAAGAACTTTAAAAAGCCACTACCTGCTTTTTGGGCGGTAAAAGTAAGGAACTACACTGAAACCAAAAATTGAAACCGAAAATAATCGGCTTTTGCGGATATTGCAAGCCTTAAACAGCCCCCATGAAGCGCATAGCAGAAAGTGAACTTATATTAAACTCCCGGGGCGCCGTGTACCACCTCGACCTTTTGCCGCACGAGCTGGCAGATACCATTATTACCGTGGGCGACCCCGATCGGGTGGCGCAGGTAAGCCGCCAATTCGACAGCGTTGAGGTGAAGCAACAACACCGCGAATTTGTAACCCACACCGGCTACGTAGGTACAAAACGTATTAGCGTGGTAAGTACGGGTATTGGTACCGATAACATTGATATTGTGTGGAACGAGTTGGATGCTTTGGTCAATATAAACCTTTCCACCCGTACCATAAACCCTACCCTTTCCAGCTTAAAAATTGTGCGCATTGGTACCTGTGGCGGCCTACAAGGGTATATTGATGTGGACGATTTTGTGGTAGGCACCCACGGCATAGGCCTCGACAACTTACTTAACTACTACCGTCTGGAGCAAACCGATGAAGAAGATTTATTGCTCCAGCAGTTTGTAACCCAAACCCAGCTAAACAGCCAATTTAGTAGCCCCTACCTCTGCGCTGCCAGCGTAGGGTTGCTCAAGCACTTTGTGGCCGGCTTTCACCAGGGCATAACGGTTACCTGCCCGGGTTTTTACGGGCCGCAGGGGCGGGTGCTGCGCTTGGGCTTGCGCCAGCCCGATCTAGTAGATGCCCTTACAAAATTTAACTATGGCCCTTACAAAGTGGTGAACTTTGAAATGGAAACCAGCGCCATGTATGGCCTTAGCCGCTTGCTGGGCCACGCAGCCGTTAGTTTAAATGTGGTGGTGGCCAACCGGGTTACCAAAAAATTTTCGAAAAACGCCAGCGCAGCAGTCGACAGCTTGATTGCGCTGGTGCTTGAGCAGCTTGCGCAAATAAAGGCGTAAAACCCTGCCCATTCCCACAAATCCACCAAAACAAGACCGTAATTTCAATACCGTTATGACGATTGCTTTTTTTAAATACCAAGGTACTGGCAACGATTTTGTAATGATTGACAACCGCGATGGTACAATCAATTTAAGCCAACCACAAATAGCGCGCCTGTGCCATCGGCAGTTTGGCATTGGTGCCGATGGGCTTATGGAGCTTACCCTTGTGCCCGACTACGATTTTGGTATGGTCTATTACAATGCCGATGGCCATTTAGGCAGCATGTGTGGCAATGGTGGGCGCTGCATTACCCAATTTGCTTACGATATTGGCATAAAAAAATCTGAATACCATTTTTTGGCCAGCGATGGTGCACACCAAAGCCGCATTACGCCGCACCGTTGGGTACAGTTAGGCATGCAGCCAGTACACAGCATTGAGCGCCACACCAACTACGATTTTTTAAACACCGGCTCGCCGCACGTGGTTAAAACCGTAGTGGAGGTAAGCTTGTACAATGTGGTGGCCGAAGGGCGCAGCATCCGAAATCACGAAAATTGGCAGCCGCATGGTGTAAATGTAAACTTTGTGGAAGTACTACAACCCAGCCACATTTTTGTGCGCACTTACGAGCGTGGCGTGGAAAATGAAACCCTAAGCTGTGGAACTGGTGTTACAGCCGCGGCACTGGTAAATGCCCACAACGCCCGGGGTTTTAACCATGTGGACATCACCACTTTGGGCGGTAAGTTATATGTACAGTACGACCAAATAGCCGACGACAAGTTCGAAAACATTATCCTATGCGGCCCTGCCACCCAAGTGTTTAGCGGCAGCGTGGTGCTGTAGGTTTCCCGTGGGCTGCTTCCGCATAGTCTTTATAGCGGCCAAAGCGTCCGTTTTTGGATAATCAAAAGCAACCCCGTTAAGGTGAATGCCTTAACATGCCTCACCGCCATAAGTTTTGCCAACGCCAACTGCACGCTTTACATTGTGGCCACCCACATGGCATTTATTTACCGCACTCAAGTAAAAAATACTTTTTTTAGGCCTCAAACACCACCCTGCCAAAT
Source organism: Bacteroidota bacterium (assembly GCA_004292575.1). GTDB lineage: Bacteria > Bacteroidota > Bacteroidia > Chitinophagales > Chitinophagaceae > Phnomibacter. The sequence continues at coordinate 5,882 of RDXD01000445.1, read as the reverse complement.
CAATATAGCAACTGTTGCGTTTGTTTTATAATTCCCATTACAAAAATACTTTGCACCTGGCCAATGTTTTCTATTTGCCCCAGCTTGTTTACGTGAAAATCGTAGTACGCATTCATGTTTTCGGCCACTATTTTCAACATAAAGTCAAACTCGCCGCTAATGTTGTAGCACTCCAGCACCTCGGGCATCGTTAAAATCTGCGCAATAAACTGGCTTCCGGCCTCCTTGCTGTGCTGCTTTAGGCTAAGATAGCAAATAACCGTAAGCCCCTTTTTTACCTTTTCGGCATCAAGCAGCGTTACGTACTGCTTTATTACCCCCTGCTCCTCCATGCGTTTTATGCGCTCGTGTACAGGTGTGGAGCTTAAATGTACACGCTCCGAAATTTCTTTCACCGTAGCCCGCGCATTGGCTTGCAGCAGCTTCAATATGGCAATGTCTTTGGCATCTAACACGCCACCGGCAGTAGAATTTTCTGTTTTGGACGTCTCAATCATTTCAAACAGGATTTTTATACCGCAATATACCCCTTCACACTAAAAAAATCCTAATTTTTCCTCATTCGTTGGAAAATTATTCTACTGCAATACCTTCGCAATCTAAATTAACATTTATGTCAGCTACAGTAGCGTCTCAAATCGATTTTGCCTTGCCTTACAAGGTAAAGGATATTACACTTGCCGAATGGGGCCGCAAAGAAATTCGCTTGGCCGAAGCAGAAATGCCCGGTCTTATGGCCATCCGTGCCGAGTATGGACCCAGCCAGCCCCTCAAAGGAGCCCGCGTTGCAGGATGTCTGCACATGACCATACAAACCGCCGTGCTTATCGAAACCCTTACCGCCCTTGGCGCCGAGGTAAAGTGGAGCTCTTGCAACATTTTCTCAACCCAAGACCAAGCCGCCGCAGCCATTGCCGCAGCTGGTATTGGTGTATTTGCTTGGAAAGGCCAAAGCCAAGAAGAAGCAGATTGGTGTATTGAGCAAACCTTATTTTTCGGTGGTGCCGACCGCCCGTTAAACATGATTTTGGACGATGGTGGCGACCTAACCAACATGGTTTTCGACAATTTCCCCGAGCTAATTGCCAACATTAAAGGCCTTAGTGAAGAAACCACCACCGGCGTTCACCGCCTATATGAGCGCATGGCAAAAGGCACGCTGCCAATGCCCGCCATCAATGTAAACGATAGCGTTACCAAATCTAAATTCGACAACAAATATGGCTGCCAAGAAAGTTTGGTTGATGCCATTCGCCGTGCTACCGATGTTATGATGGCAGGCAAAGTTGCCGTTGTGGGTGGATATGGCGATGTGGGCAAAGGCAGTGCACTAAGCCTGCGTGGTGCCGGCGCACGGGTTATTGTTACCGAAATTGACCCCATTTGTGCTTTGCAAGCCGCCATGGATGGCTTCAGCGTAATGCCCATGATGGAAGCTGTTAAAATTGCCGACATTGTGGTTACCGCCAGCGGCTGTCGCGATCTTATTACGGGTGCACATTTCAAATTAATGAAAGACAAAGCCATTGTTTGCAACATTGGCCACTTCGATATTGAAATAGACATTGCATGGCTTAACGAAAATTACGGCCACACCAAAGACACCATCAAGCCACAGGTTGACCTTTACAACATTGACGGTAAAGATGTGATTATACTGGCCGAAGGCCGACTGGTGAACTTGGGCTGTGCTACAGGCCACCCCAGTTTTGTAATGAGCGCTAGTTTTACAAACCAAACGCTTGCACAAATAGAGCTGTGGAATAATCACGCCAACTACGAAAACAAGGTTTATGTACTGCCTAAGCACCTCGACGAAAAAGTAGCCCGCTTGCACCTTGCAAAGGTTGGCGCCCAACTCGACGAGCTTACCGAAGCGCAGGCCGAATACCTGGGCATCAGCAAAATTGGACCCTTCAAAAGCGACATGTACCGCTACTAAAATCCCTTTGCCACAAGGCATCAACGTCCGTCTCTTGCAAACCAAGAGGCGGATTTTTTTTGGGGCTATCGGGCCGCACCAACCTAATCAACGGCGGTTCCTGCTGTCCTCGGTACGCCTCGGCCCTGCGGGCCAGCGGGGTACCATCGTCCATCAGGCAGCCCTTGGGCCACAGTGCATATCCACTTCCTCTGCACCGTCACAACTTATAGCCACCTCTAAACCAGTTAGTTAGAACTATTTTTAGCTGCCCCCAAATATTTCAACCAGCCCCACATGGCTCATTGCAACACGCCTACTTTCTTTAAAAATTATTTTTGCGCATGCTGTACCCTATAAAAAAAGGGCGGAGCGCAATATGTACAGTTACCGTGTTTACACCGGTCTTCAATTATCCCAGGGCTTAAAGCAACGGGAATTTTCCAAAACTACTGTACCCGCCCAATGGCTCAAAAACCAAGGGCGGGTAGCAAGTATTGGCAAACCATGCGTTTATTTTTCAAAAAAATGGCAAGCAAACCAAAGCAGAACTTTCACAGGTTTTTATCTGCAGCCCGAGTTAACTTAAAAACACGGATTGAAATTTGGTGAGGCAGCCTTAGGCTAATGCTTTAAAACAAAATAGCAAGCAATCGTATTGTTCTGCGGCGCACAAAGCTGCTTACACCACAAAGTTTTGGGTTAGCGAATTTGACACCACTACAAAATCCTCACCCTTTCTTACAAAACTGTATTTGTTGTTTATGGCCCTAATATTAGGATTCGAAAGATGGCGCTCGTGGTATGGCTGCACCAGGTCTGTTTCGGTCAGCGTGTTTCCGTTGGCATCCACGGTTGTTGCCACCACCTGATACTCAAAGTGCCAAGGGTTGGCCTTCACCGAGTCGTAGGGCGAAAAGGCATCGTTAAAACCCTCAAAAATAAGCTCGCACACATCGCTAATGCTGTGTTCAAATTGACGGGTAATGTCCAGCCTTACATCCATTTCTGGGTCATCATGCACAATGCCACTGTCCCAAATATTTTCACCGTTAAAAAATATCACCAATCGGTTGTCTACATGCTTTACGCAGATGAAATACTGTTTTTTCATGTTGGGTTACTGTTTACTTTTATGATGTAAAATTACTCCTCGTCGTAACCGCTATTCATGACGTTCGTCATACCTTTTGCTGATTTTAAGGCATTTATCCGCATTCAGCCGTTCACACCTGCGCCAGTACCGAGGCCTTCTGAATGCCTGCGCTTGGCTTCTAGTTCGCTACCCCATATTCAAACCGAAAAGGTGTGAGCAAACCGCCCTCCAGCAACCTGCACAGTTCAACGCTGTTCGTCCAAAGCAGATGAATCAACATTGCGTTTTTTTGAAATTCCACCTGTTTCGCAGGAGCAATTGCCCCCGGCAGGTCAAAAAATGTCAAACCAGATCTCTATTCATAAAAAAGCAAATCCCCTCCAACCATAGGCTAGAGGGGAATGACAAAAAAGAAAGCCGAAGCCAACTTAAAGATCAACAGCCGTTTACAAACCCATATCAGAAATAATAAGTTTAATTTTTTGCATCAATGCTGCCTGTACTTCAGGGTATTTTTTGGCACTATCCAAGGGTGCATGCACACTAAAATAAAACTTTATTTTAGGCTCGGTACCACTGGGTCTTGCACTCACCTTGCTGCCATCTGCCAGCAAAAACTGCAGCACGTTGCTTTGGGGCAAGTTAATTTCAAATTGCTCTCCTGTGGCAAGTTGGGTACCCTTGCTCTGGTCGTAGTCTAGCAGCGTAGTTACTACCACGCCACCCAAAACCTTGGGCGGGTTGCTCCTAAATGTCTCCATCATTTCAGCAATCTCTTTTTGGCCATTCATCCCCTTTTTGGTAATGCTAATCAGGTGTTCTTGAAAACAGCCAAATTCTACATACAAATCCACAAGCTTTTCAAACAAGCTGCGCCCTTGGTTTTTTTCGTACGCTGCCATTTCGCACAGCAGTGCCACGGCGCTAACGGCATCCTTATCCCGCACCTGATCGCCAATCATCAAACCATAACTTTCCTCACCACCAATAATATAGTTTTCGCTACCCGTTTTTTCGCGAATCAGTTCGCTAATGTATTTAAAACCGGTAAGCACATCATAGCAAGCCACGCCGTAGCCCGCAGCCAGCCTATTGATCAAATCGCTGGTCACAATGGTTTTTATCACCATATCATTGGCCTGCGCTATGCCCTTTACTTTCCGCGCTTCCATCATATAGTTAAAGGCTAGCACAGCCGTTTGGTTGCCATTCATCAGCAGCCAATTGCCATCGGTATCTTTTACGCCAATGCCCACACGGTCGGCATCGGGGTCGGTTCCAAGCAAAATATCGGCATCTATGGCCGTTGCTTGCTCAAGACCCAAGCGCATGGCATCTTTCTCTTCGGGGTTGGGGCTACTAACCGTAGAGAAATTGCCGTCGGGCTGGGCCTGCTGCGGCACCACCGCCACATTGGTAAACCCAAAGGCTTCCAGCACCTGCGGCACCAACTTTATACCGCTGCCGTGTATGCTGGTGTACACAATTTTAAGGTCGTGCTGTGCGGCACATACCTCGGGGTACACACTTAGGCCTTTCACCATATTAATGTATGCAGCATCCATATCGGCACCAATGGCAATCACGTTTTCGGGGCTGCCGGTCCACTTTACATCATCTACGTTTTTCACCTTTTCCACTTCTAATATCACGTTGGCATCGTGCGGCGGCACCAACTGGGCACCATCGTCCCAATAGGCCTTGTACCCATTGTATTCTTTAGGGTTGTGGCTGGCAGTACATACTACCCCACCCTTGCAACCCAAATGCCTAATGGCGAAGCTTAGCTCGGGCGTAGGGCGCAAATCATCAAACAAATAGGCTTTTATACCGTTGGCAGCCATAATAGAAGCCACCGTTTCGGCAAAAAAGCGGCTGTTGTTGCGGCTATCGTGTGCCACAGCCACACTTATGCCTGGCCCAAAAACCTGTAACAAATAATTGGCGTAGCCTTGCGTAGCCATACCCACGGTGTACCGGTTCATGCGGTTAGTACCCACACCCATAACCCCGCGTAAGCCGCCGGTGCCAAACTCCAAGTTTTTATAAAACCCTTCTACTAAATCGTCTGGGGTTTCGGCCAAAGCCTTGGTGATGGTGGCCTTTGTATCGGCATCGTAGTTGCCATTTAGCCACTGCTCTATTTTGTTTAAAATTGCCGCTTCCATGAAATGCTATCGTTTATATGAAATATGAAAATAATTTGACGCAGCTAATATAGGCAGCTTATGTGTGCGCAGCTAGCAACAGCTTAAAATATTGCCCCCCGCGCAGCTTCAAAAACAAATTGTCAAGTTACACGGTGTTAAAATCGCCAATTTTTCTTTCATCTCCAGCCAAAAAACATGCTTTCAATGCTTCCATCTATAATGTGGGTGTCTTTGGCAAGTCCGCTACGTTTCCATCTTCAACCTCTCTGACTTCGCAATAATTTTTCTAAACCCATTGTATTAATGTAAAATAGAATAAGGCAACAAGTGTACAACCCGAAAACTGCACCAAAATCGACAAGCTTTTATCAAAGTCGGCTTACCGCTTTAGCCACAAATTGTTTTTTTTCAACATAACCAAGTTATTTTGCAAAGCTTCGACTGTTTACTTTTACGCGTCGATTTTTTTAACGCCTTTTTCAACTTGCATCTTGCGCGCTCGTTTCAATAAATTATCCGCACTCCATCTTTCGCTGATGCTGGCACATCTGTGGTGTGTTAATACCGGTTTAGCGCAAACAAATAGGGTGTCCTACTTCAACCCCGTGGGAACTTATAATGGCAGCCACGTGGGTTTTACAGGAGACCCTTATGCGCCATCTGCCAGCCTCTTTACACAATTGGCCACCGACAGCTCCAGCGGCGATACCGCCGT
>RDXD01000083.1 GCA_004292575.1 Bacteroidota bacterium | reverse complement strand
CGATGGCTAACGTGCTGGCATTTTCTCTTAACACGGCTGGGTTTGAAATCATGGCGCTAATGACCTTGTAAACACCCAGGAAAAACAAAGTAGGAACACTTACAAAAAACGCAAACTCGGTGGCCATGGTACGGGTCATGCCTTGTTGTAAGCCTCCAAAAATGGCAGCTGCAGTACGGCCAAGACCCGGCACTATACCCAATACTTGCCACAAACCCACAACCAGTGCATTGCCCGATGTAACCCGGCTGATGCGTTTGATGCTGCGTTCGCTATCGCGAAATATAAAATCGATAAACAAAAAAAACACCCCGCCCATAATTAGCGTAAAAGCAATAGCGCGGTACGTAAGCAAGTACCGATTGGCAAATCCACTGAACAGTACAAAAAAGACTATGGCAGGCAGGGAACCAAACAAGAGCTTCTTGTAAAAACCAGAGGTGTCCACTTTAGTAAAACGCTTCCAATACAAATACAGGATGGCTCCCATTACCCCAAATTGCAATAAATCGGTATAGTATGGCGTGAATGTCTCGGTGTTAACTTGCAGCAAAGAACTCATCACCGCAAGATGACCGTTGGCCGATACGGGCATTACCTCAGCTATGCCCTCGACGATAGCCAATACGATGGCTTCAAAAATTCCCATGACAAGGTTGTTTGGTTAGTGAAATGATGGTTTGGAATGCCTCAAAAAGGTTGGCTATCCTTTTTTCTTAAATATGGCAAAAACTTCCACTCCAAGACCCAGCACAATAAGCAATGGCGCCACAACAATGCGGGTGTTGCTGTACACTTCTTTGTAGTCGAAGGTGTTGGGGTCGGCATTTTTACCGCCAGCCATTAAGAACATTCCCAAGGCAATAATGGCGGCCCCAACCACCATTAAAATAAGGTTGATGCGGCCAAAAATGGGCGTATGATCTACCACTTGATGCCGAACAGACTTACTGGAGGTGTTTTTTTTGGGTGCAGGTTTTTCTGCCATATCGTTTTCAATTTTATGCGCAAAGTAAGGGATAACCGCATTTACGGTCTACAAGAATTAGTAAGTGGCATAAAACATAGCCGGAAACACCCGTTTTATAGCCAGTTCACAAAGGGCTGCGCACGCCTTAGCCCGATTAATACAGGTCGTCGAGCTTCATTTTTAAGTATTTTACCACGCTGCGCTGTGTGCTAAAGAAGCTAATTGATACCCCCAACACCATTAGTAGTGCACAGAGCATTAAAAATAGCTTACCGTCGCGCAGGGTTTTTAACTCGGGTATGATGCCCTCAGCAGTAAGCAGCAATATCCAACAAATGGCAATGGCTATAGCGGCCGCTATGGCACCGTTTATAACCGCCCTAATGTTCATGGGTCGAGCAATAAACCACCGGGTGGCACCCACCATTTGCATGGTTTTTATAAGAAATCGATTGCTAAACATGGCCAGTCGTATGGTGTTATCTATAAGTACAATTACCAGCAGCGCCAGCAGCAATGCCGCCGCTAGCAGCACCATACCCGCTTTGCGCATCATACTCATATTGCCAACCACATTTTTGGGATAGGTAACGTCGGTCACAAAAGGGTATTGCATGTACAAGGCTTCAATTTTTTTAAGCGTATCGGCCACCACATACTGGCTCTTCAAGTTTATTTCTATGCTCAAAGGCAGTAGATTGGTGTCAATAAACTGCATAAAGTCTTCGTTGCCCATGGCCATCCATTCTTTTCTGGCAGATTCTTTGTCTTTGTAGGCGGCACTCTTTATGTAGGGAAGGTCCTGGGATAAAATCATCAACGTGTTGCGGTCTTTTTCGGTGATGGTTTCACGCAGATAAACCCTTACGGGCACGCTTTCCTTAAAATAATCGGACAGTTTGCTGTAGTTGATGCCCATCCAGCCCAAAAAACCCAACAATACCAGCACCAGGCTTACCCCAATGATGCTTAAAATGTATGAGGTCTGACCTCTTCTACTTCCGGCTTTTCCAATTTGCGACATAAAAAACACTTGATTTATCAACTCATTTCCCAATTCCTAGCCTGCAAAAGTATAGGAAACATGCATTCCCTATTTTTGCCACAAATTGAAAAACGTGGCCTGCGCACAAAAATTGTCCTTTGCTAGGGACAAACCAGGCCTGAATAAATCATTAACACTACAAATTAATACGGACGTTTAGCACACCATACGCTGGCTTTTTAAAGCCGCCGAGTATGGCACTTATTTTTAACTACACGGCACCGCATTTACCACCATTATGGAATACGACTTTAAGCGCATTGAAAAGCACTGGCAAAACACCTGGAATCAGCTGAACGCCTATCAGGTATCCAATACCAGCACCAAACCAAAGTATTATGTACTGGACATGTTTCCGTACCCCAGCGGCTCGGGTTTGCACGTGGGTCACCCCTTGGGCTATATTGCCAGCGACATTTTTAGCCGCTACAAGCGGCTTAAGGGCTACAATGTGCTACACCCCATGGGCTACGATGCTTTTGGATTGCCAGCCGAACAGTATGCGTTAGAAAATGGCGTTCACCCGGCTGAAAGCACCGAACAAAACATCAATAACTTTCGCCAACAGCTGAATAAAATTGGCTTTTGCTACGATTGGACACGCGAAGTGCGTACCAGTAGCCCCGATTACTACCGTTGGACGCAGTGGATCTTTTTGCAATTATTTGACAGCTGGTTTAACCGCAAACTGCAAAAACCAGAGCCTATTAGCCGTCTCGTAGCCATTTTTGAGCTGGAAGGCAATCAAAATCATCCTTTC
>RDXD01000444.1 GCA_004292575.1 Bacteroidota bacterium | reverse complement strand
CCTGCTTACCGAGTTTTGGAGCGGCGAAAAACCCGACCGGCACAACTTTCCCACCCGCAACCGCGTGGTGGCCGGCATGGCCGATGCTACCATAGTAATAGAAACCGACCACAAAGGCGGCAGCATGATTACGGCCAACCTTGCCAACAATTACAACCGCGATGTATTTGCTGTGCCCGGAAAAACTACCGACGCCAAAAGCCGCGGTTGCAACCAGCTGATACAACAAAACAAAGCCGCCCTTTTAACCAGTGCCCACGACTTGCTTAACCTTATGAACTGGCTGCCTCAGCCACAACACAAAAAACCCCTGCAACGTCAGCTGTTTGTAGAGCTAACCGATAACGAGCGCACCATTGTAAACATACTTCTCGAAAAAGAAAGCGTCAGCATCGACGAGCTGTTTATACGCAGTGGGCTCAGCAGCAGCAGCATTGCCGGTTCGCTATTGGCTTTAGAGTTGCAGGGCATTGTAGCCAGCCTTCCCGGCAAGCAATACAAACTTTTGTAGTGTTGTTGCGGCATTACTACGCTCAGAGCGCCCGCCTCCAAAATTTGCCTCGTATGTTTTGGCGCATTACCTTTGCCCATGGCAACAAAAAAATCTCCCCTCACCAAGTCTGCAGACAAGTTTTTTGGCGAAGGCCTCACCTTCGACGATGTGCTGTTGGTACCCGCTTACAGCCAAGTGCTACCCCGCGAGGTTAGCATCAGCACCCAGCTCACCAAAACCATTGCGCTTAACATTCCGCTTATTAGTGCCGCCATGGACACGGTAACCGAGTGGCAACTGGCCATAGCATTGGCCCGCGAAGGCGGCATTGGCATTTTGCACAAAAACATGACCATTGAGCAGCAGGTGGAGCAGGTACGAAAAGTAAAACGCAGCGAAAGTGGCCTCATTATAGATCCCGTAACGCTGCACAAAGACGCCATTATAGCCGATGCCCTAAGGCTAATGAAAGAAAATAAAATTGGAGGCATACCCATTGTTGATAACAATCGCAAGCTGGTGGGCATCCTCACCAATCGCGATCTGCGTTTCGAAGACAATCCCAACCGTCCCGTGGCCGAAGCCATGACCAGCAAAAACCTCATAACCGCACCCGAGGGCACCAGCCTGGCCGAAGCCCGCAATATCCTAAGTCACAGCAAGGTAGAAAAACTGCCCGTGGTAAAAAAAGATGGCACCCTCATCGGTCTTATTACTTACCGCGATATTCAAAAAGTACAAAACTTTCCCAATGCCGTAAAAGACCAATTTGGCCGCTTGCTGGTGGGCGCTGCCCTTGGCATTACCTACGATATGCTCGACCGCGCCGAGGCACTCGTAAAAATTGGTGTTGATGTAGTAACCCTCGATAGTGCCCACGGCCACAGCAAAGGGGTAATAGATGCGGTAAAGCAACTGAAAAAGAAATTCAAGCACCTCCCCGTAATTGCAGGCAATGTGGGTACAGGTGCCGGTGCCAAAGCGCTGGCACAAGCCGGTGCCGACTGTGTAAAAGTAGGCATAGGCCCTGGCAGCATTTGCACCACCCGCATTGTAGCAGGTGCCGGTGTGCCACAAATCACCGCCATTATGGAGGCCGTAGAAGCCGTAAAAGGCATGGGCGTGCCCATAATTGCCGATGGTGGCATACGTTATACCGGCGATATGGTAAAGGCCTTGGTAGCTGGGGCCAGCACCGTTATGATGGGCAGCGTGTTTGCAGGCACCGAAGAAAGCCCGGGCGAAACCATCATTTACGAGGGCCGAAAGTTTAAGCAATACCGCGGCATGGGCAGCATTGGTGCCATGCAACAGGGTAGTAGCGATCGGTATTTTCAAGATGTAGAAGAGGGCCTCAAAAAGCTGGTACCCGAAGGCATTGAAGGCCGCGTGGCTTTCAAAGGCTCCCTTAGCGAAACCGTGCACCAATACACCGGCGGCCTTAGAGCAGGCATGGGCTATGTGGGCGCGCCCAACATTAAAACCCTTCAGCAAGCACAGTTTATCCGCATCACCAACGCTGGCATGCGCGAAAGCCATGCCCACGACGTGGAAATAACCAAAGAAAGCCCTAACTACAGCCGATAGTAGCCGCAATTAATTATAAAAACAAAAACAAAAAGAACACAAACAGCATACCACTATTTGGCCTCAGTCCCGCTTTCCGCTTGTACCCAAGCCCTTAAGGGGGGCTTGGGGTACCGCTTCAATCGGGTGTAGAATCCAAGCCCAGATATTTCAATTGGGCAGTTGTCCCACACCATCTTTACCTTTAGCCTTCTTAATTTGGTAGCATGATTTATTGTCGTTGACTTGAGCCATGGGATTGGGAAAACTAAATTCGACAAACTTTAACTGGTTGCATCACCCCGCTGGCTTGTTCTTGATAAAAAATGTACCATTTTTTTGTAATCATGTTACCACTTCGTGGTTGTATAAAGCCCGAAGGGCTGATAGTATTATAGACTGTAGCGTTAATTTTAATGTTAAAAACCCCGAAGGGGTGATATGGTTTCAGCTTACGTAAACGACATTGCAGCATGATTACCCATTTGTCGCAGTTAGACCCCAACGGAAACTACACCTATGCCGACTACCTCACTTGGCGATTTGCCGATATGGTGGAACTCATCAAGGGTAAGTTGTTTATTTTATCCCCCGCGCCGCTGGTAAGGCACCAACTCATTAGCGGCAACTTATTTGGCGAGCTTTATTCGCATTTTAAGCAACAGCCCTGCCAGATTTTTGCCGCCCCCTTCGATGTACGCCTCGTACAAAAAACATCGGAAAATAAGGACATTTCTACGGTGGTACAGCCCGACATCTGCGTAATTTGCGATACCAGCAAACTCGACGACCGCGGCTGCGTGGGCGCCCCCGACTGGATTATTGAAATTGTAAGCCCCAGCACCATCAAAAAAGATTTGAACGACAAATACAATCTTTACGAAGAAAACGGCGTGAAAGAATACTGGGTGGTAATGCCCGAAGCCAACGCCATTAACCAATATGTGCTGCAACATGGCAAGTACGAATTTAAAGATACCTTTACCAAAACCCAGCACATTAGCCCGGCTATTTTCCCTGAGTTAAGCATTGATTTGGGCCAAGTGTTTGGATAGTCAATTTTTTACAAGCCAAACGATTAATCCCCATGAAACTACTGATTGCCGCTGCCACGCAGCACGAAATTTCGCCATTTTTACAGAGCCCCCTACTGCGCCATACCGATGTACTTATTACTGGCGTGGGTATTGCTGCCGCCACTTTTCAGCTTACCAAGCGCCTTCACCACGAGCATTACGATTTGGTTATTCAAGCAGGTGTTGCGGGCACCTTTTCTGCCAGCTATCCCTTGGGAAGTGTGGTATTGGCTGGCCAAGATTGCTTTGGCGATGCCGGCGCCTTTGAAAATGGGCAGTTTCAAAGCCTTACCGACATGGGTTTTAGCACCGAGTTGGAGTGGATACACAACAGCCATCCAATGCTGGCGCAGTTGCAGTTGCCAGTGGTACGCGCCATTACGGTAGGCACCATTACCAACCATCCCGATTACACCAATGCCCTGCGCCAAAAATATGCGCCCGATATTGAAACCATGGAAGGCGCCGCACTCCACTACGTGTGCCAACACCTGCACAAACCGTACTTGCAATTGCGCAGCATTAGCAATGCAGTGGGCGAGCGCAATAAGGAGTTGTGGGAGCTGCCCGCGGCCATTGCCAACCTCAATGCAACGCTACAGCAGCTGGTCCAGCATTTAAAGGGTGCAGCCTAGTGGCTAAATGCCTCATTCTTTTCTCTTGTTCTACAAGCTCCGTACCTAAAGTGTGCGGCTTTGCGTCTTTTAAATGATGCGGCCCAAAAAAGTTATCTTGTCAATCACATGTCCCACCACCAAATTACGCTTGGTTTTTCGCCCTGCCCCAACGATACATTTATTTTTGATGGCCTTGTAAATGGCCACATCCACACTGGCGGACTTAAGTTTGATGTGGTGCTGGCCGATGTACAAACCCTTAACCAATGGGCGCTTGAAGGTAAATTGGACGCTACCAAAATAAGCTACGGCGTACTGCATCAGGTACTACCACAATATCGCTTGTTGCAAAGCGGTGGCGCCTTAGGTTTTGGGGTAGGGCCACTGTTAATTGGTGCCGAGCCGCTGCCAGGTTCCAACCAAGACATAAGCACGGCGGTAAACAATTTGCAAATTGCGCTGCCGGGCGCCAATACTACGGCGCACCACCTGTTTTCTACGGCATTTCCCAATGCCCGTCACAAAACGTTTTTGCCATTTCACCAAATCGAAGATTTTGTAGCCTCGGGCCAGGGGCTAGGCGTTATCATTCACGAAAACCGATTTACGTATCACCACCGTGGGCTTCACCAGTGGCTCGATTTGGGTAGCTTTTGGGAAAAAGCCACCGGAGGTCCAATACCCTTAGGCGGTATAGTGCTCAAAAGCAGTTTTCCCTCCAGTGTGGCCAACCAGCTCAATACACTTGTCCAAAACAGCATCGCCTATGCCTGGGCTGCATACCCTAAGCTGTCGCCGTATGTACAAGCGCATGCACAAGAAATGAGCGAAACGGTGATGCGCCAGCACATCAATTTGTATGTAAACCAATACTCTCATAGCCTCTCTACAGTTGGATTAAACGCCGTGCGCACCCTTTTGGGCAGCCAAACAGATGCGCCAATTGACGACAGTAAGGTGTTTTGGTAGCTTTTTTGAAGCGCCAACAGGTGGCCTCTTTTTTAGGAATGGGTTTTGCACTAGGCATCCCGCAAGGGTTCAGTGCAGCCACGCCAATGGAAACTCCAACTCGAGCATGAAAACGGTTGTTGAGCAGCGGTAAGACACAGTTTTCTTGGGCAGGGTCAAAAATAAGTGCTACTACTTTTTTGGTTAATGAGCGAAAAGTCGCGCCTAAAAAAACGGCGGACCACACATTGAGTGCGGGCCGCCGTTTCTACCTAAAAATGAAAAGCGTCTTACAGCTTTATTTCTTCGCCTTCCTTATCAATAAACCTATAGTCTATAAGTGGTAGCGTATTGCTGGCTTTTAAATTTATCCACTGTTTGTGCTGCCACATCCACCGCATGCGGCGGCTGGGTAGTCCTTTGCTAAGGTAGGCGTGCATTATGGGATGCACCATTAGCGTAAGGTTTTTGTGACCATGCTGTAGCAGGTAGTCCAAGGTTTTGGCCATCTCATCTTCCAGCACCAGGGCGCTGCTTATTTTACCGGTACCATTGCAGGTGGGGCAGGTTTCATCGGTCTTTATAATTACCTCGGGCTTCATGCGCTGCCGGGTTATCTGCATCAGCCCAAATTTACTAATGGGTACAATGCTGTGCCTGCTGCGATCGGATTTCATGTAGCCCTCCATGGCTTCAAACACCTTGCGTTTGTTATCGGGAAGCTTCATGTCAATAAAGTCCACCACAATAATGCCCCCCAAATCGCGTAGGCGTAATTGGCGGCTTATTTCTTCAGCCGCTTCCAGGTTGGTTTGCACACTGTTTTCTTCCTGGTTGTTGCTTACGCTTTTGTAGCCACTGTTTACGTCTATTACGTGCAGTGCCTCGGTAGCTTCTATAATTAGATAGGCTCCACTGGGTAGGCTTACCGTTTTTCCAAAGGCACTTTTTACCTGCCGGGTTACACCAAAGCTGTCAAATATTGGCGCTCCGTTGTTGCCGTTTTGGTACATGCTAACAATATCGGCTTTTTCGGGGGCAAAGCGCTCTATGTAGCTTTTGGCATCTTGGTAAATGGCTTTATCGTTTACCACAATTCTATTAAAATCGGCATTCAGCAAGTCGCGCAGAATGCTGGTGGTTTTATCTTGCTCGCTTAATATGCGGGTAGGGGCCACTGCACCTTTCAGGCTGGTTTGTATGGTTTGCCACTTTGCCGTAAGCATGTTAAGATCTTCGTGCAGCTCGGCGGTGTTTTTACCTTCGGCTGCCGTACGCACTATTACCCCAAAGTTTTTTGGCTTAATGGCGTCAATTATTTTTTGCAGGCGGCGGCGCTCTTCGCTACTGTGTATTTTCTTACTTACAGCAATGATGTCGTTAAACGGGGTTACCACCAAAAAGCGGCCAGGCAAGCTAATTTCGCAACTCAGACGTGGCCCCTTAGCGGCAATGGGTTCTTTTAAAATCTGTACCAGTACATTGGGCTTGCTGGCGAGCACATCGCTTATTTTCCCAGTCTTCACTATTTCGGGTTCCACGGCAAAGCGCCCAAAATCAAACGGCTCGTTGGCCTTCCAATCAATGTTTTGTTGGGTAAATTTGAGCAAACTTTTTATAAAAGGGCTAAGATCGGTGTAATGCAGAAAAGCGTCTTTTTCAAAACCCACATCTACAAATGCCGCGTTGAGGCCGGGCATTAGTTTTTTTACCTTGCCCAGGTACAAATCGCCAACACCAAACAGATTTTCGCTGTTTTCGCGGTGCAGTTCTACCAGCTTTTTATCTTCTAAAAGTGCTATTTCCACCCCCTGTGGTACAGCATTAATTATCAATTCCTTATTCACAATAAAGATTGCATTTGTAATGACGTGCAATGTCAGAAGCTTGGCATGATGAACCTACAGCTGTGCAACCATAGAGGGTGGATAAGTGCAGCAGCGGGGGAGTGTTAGCGGCAAGCTATGTATTACAACATCACAACCCAACCTCGCTAAATGCGTGGTCGGGGGTGGTTATTTCAAATTAAAAAGAAGTACTAACTATTTGTTCTTCTTTTTGTGGCGATTCTTTCTCAAGCGCTTTTTGCGTTTGTGGGTAGCAATCTTATGTCGTTTTCTTTTTTTACCACAGGGCATAACTCAATTCGGTTTACAGTATTAAAAAATCAGTTTCTATTTTGCTGTTGAAAAAACTTTGATGCTGTTTTGGGTGAGCGTTTACGGTTTTTTCAAAAGTTCTATGCGTTTCTTCAGCTCTTCCTTCATTTCAGGTACCTCCACTTTGTTTAGCACCACCATGTACCAGTCAGCCGCCTTGGCCTTGTTGCCCATCAGCTCGTTGGTTTCGGCCAGTTTAAACAACACTTCAAGGTTGTTGGGTTCGGCTTTTGCCACTTTCTCAAACCGCAGAATGGCCTTATCCAATTGTCTGCTTTGCAAGCCTCCCAAGCCCAGCATGTACTGCGCAAACATATTGGTGCTGTCTTTTTCTACTACACTGCGCACCTTCAATATACCAGCCATTGGGCCCTCTGCACCTGGGTCGGCTCCAAACATGATGCAAGCACCCAACCCCACAATGCTACTGTCGTTGTTGGCATTCAGCGCCAAAGCATTTTCAAATGAAGCCTTTGCTGTGTTGGCCAACCAAACCTGAGTAGGGTTGTTTTCGGCATACGGCAGATACCCTAAAATCGAATGGGCGGCAAAGGTGAGGGTTTTTTCTGTATTCTCCAAGCGTGCTGCCGAGTTTTGATAATAAAAATACAATATTGGGTTCGGAACGCTGTCTTTCCAGAAGCTGGCCAGTTGGTGGTTGAGGTGTAGGCTTTGGTCCTTTACATCTCCGCGTTTTACCGCTGCCTTTAGTCCGTTAAGGTATTGTTGGCGCTCGGTGGATAGGGCTTCCAAGGCGTGAAATTCGTAGTCGGCAATGGTAAACACGCTGTCGTTGTGCTGGTGCTGCTCGCCACCTGGGCTTGCGCTAACAGCAGCGGCACCACTAACTTTGGGCTTGGTGGTGGGTACAAGATAGTACAATGCGGCGGTGGCGGCCAAAGCCGTTGCCAATACAATAAGTTGTGATTTGTTCATACCGCGCCATTTTTATGGCGGGCAAAGGTAATGGGCCGGGGCCGTTGGTGTAGCATTTGTTCTTTCGGCGCCTGTTAAAATTGACCCCATGCAGGACGCAGCTTCCAAGCTGATGGATGTGGGATTGGACGCAGATTAGTCCTCGTTTTCGGGTGCAATTGGGGTGGCCACGCCGGTTTTCACCTCCTGTACAAACTCTTTGGCAGGTTTAAAAGCAGGTATATAGTGCTCGGGAATTTCCACAGCAATATTTCTTTTGATGTTTCGCCCAATTTTTGCAGCCCTTTTTTTGGTAATAAAGCTGCCAAACCCCCGTATGTAAATGTGCTCCCCATTACGTAGGCTTTCTTTTACCTCTTTAAACATGGTTTCTAGGGTTACCATCACATCTACCTTGGGAATACCCGTTTTTTCGGCTATCTGGTTTATTAGGTCGCTCTTTCGCATGTTTAAAACTTTTAAGTAATTGAAAGCCAAGATAGTGCAAGGCTTTTTGTAAAACAATAATACAATGTTATTTTTTTTTCGACACATTACAAAATCTGTTTTTTCCGGCTACCCCAATGGGCTTTAGCCAATGCCGTGCTACCTTGCAGCCTCTTTTCTTTGCCCCTTATGTTATCTAAACCGAAGCAGTACCAGTTTTTTTCTACAACCCTACTGCATTGGCATGCCCACCACAATACCCGGCAAATGCCGTGGAAAGGCGAAACCGACCCGTACAAAATTTGGCTGAGTGAGGTGATACTGCAGCAAACACAGGTGGCACAGGGCTGGGCTTATTACCTGCGTTTTGTGGCACAGTACCCCACCGTGCAGCACCTTGCCATAGCACCACATGGCGAGGTGTACAAGCTTTGGGAGGGCCTGGGCTACTACAGCCGCTGCAAAAACTTGCTGGCTGCGGCCCAGCAGGTTACAAAAGAATTTGGCGGCGTTTTCCCCAATACTTATGCCCAACTGCTCCAGCTAAAGGGCGTGGGCGCTTATACCGCCGCGGCCATTGCCAGTTTTGCTTTTGGCCTGCCACATGCCGTGGTAGATGGCAATGTGCTGCGCCTGCTGAGCCGTTTCTTTTATATTACGCTACCCATTGATAGCACCGAGGGCAAGCAAGTGCTAACTTCCATGGCCCAAGCGCTGATGGTAACAAACCAGGCAGCGGCTTACAACCAGGCCATTATGGACTTTGGGGCCACGGTGTGCAAACCCAAACAGCCGCTGTGTGGCGAATGTGTGTTTAGCCACAACTGCCAGGCGCTGGCCAAGCAGACAGTACAACTATTGCCTGCTAAAGCTAAAAAAGCCGCCAAAAAAACGCGATGGTTTTGCTACCTGGTGGTGCGCTGGCCCGCCAAGGGCTTGGTGCTGGCCCGCCAACGTGGGCCGGGCGATGTGTGGGAAAACCTGTGGGAATATGCCCTGCTGGAAGATGCTGCGGCCTTTGATTGGACCGATGCCGATATGGAAGCTTACCTTAACCAATGGCTGGGTACACAGGCCCGGGTACTATACCGCACCCCGGTGGCTACCCAACAGCTAACCCACCAAAGCATACATTGTAGGTTTGTGGTGTGTGAGGCCAAAGGCCCTAAAAAGCCGCCATTGGGTTTTGAATGGATACCCATGGCCAACGTAGAAGACCGGGCATGGCCACGCAGTATAGCCAGTTTTAATACGCAAACCGGCCCACAAGCATTCACACTTTTCTAAGTAGAAAAATAATATGGCCCCAACATGCCCAAAATCAATTAATTTAGTTTTAAAATCTGTTGCGAACTAAATCTACTTTTTTATGCGAGGGATAAACAAGGTGGTGCTAATGGGTAATCTTGGTAAAGAACCAGAGGTACAGTATTTGGAGGGTAATATTGCTGTGGCTAAATTTACGCTGGCTACCACAGAATCGTATAAAGATAAAACGGGCCGGCTGGTAAGCCAAACCGAGTGGCACACCGTGGTATTGTGGCGCGGCCTGGCCGATTTGGCCCAAAAATATCTGCACAAGGGTAGCTTAGTGTACGTTGAGGGTCGGCTGAAAACCCGCAGCTGGGAGGATAAGGACGGCGTAAAAAAGTTTGCCACTGAAATAGTTGGCGAAAACATGATTATGCTGGACCGCAGGCAAGACAACAACATGCCGCATGTGCCCACAGCACCCGAGGAATTTGGAAGCGGCCACGACCTTACTGCACCCGAGCCCACGGGCGAAGCAATGCCTGAATAAACCATGAGTCTAAATAACATAACAGGCACATTCGGCTGCAAAGCGCAACTTTGCCATGATAATAGGCCAAACGAAAGGGCCATTTTTTACCAATTTTTTACCCCTTGAACGCACTTTTAGCCTCTGGATTTTATTGCAAGTTGCTGCTTATCAATGTAGAACTGAATGCCGCACTGGTGTTTGTGTTGCTCTTGCTGAGTGCAGTGTCTTTTTGCGCTTCGGGGGCGCAGGTGGCCTTTTTTAGCCTTAGCTTTAAAGACGTTAACCTTATAAAAACCAAGGCCCAGCAACCCTACCGGCGTATAGTAAGGTTGCTGGAGCATCCAAAATTGTTGCAAGCCAGCCTAATGGTGGGCAACACGTTTGCCAACATTGGCATTGTAATTGTGGGCAATTATCTGCTTGGGCAATACATGCAGCACACCAATATGTGGCTAGCGCTGGGGCTACAGTTGCTTTGCATTGCCAGCTACATACTGCTGGTGGTGGAAGTGCTACCCCGCACCATGGCAGCGCAAAACAATGCCCGCTTTGCCAAAGATGTGGGCTGGTTGGTAGAGGGGCTTTACCTGCTTTGCAACCGGCTGGGTGCCACATTGGTAAAAATGAGCGAGGGCATCGAAAACCAACTGGGCGCACGCAGCAGTGCCAGCAGCCTCGAAGAGCTTAATCAGGCCATTGACCTTTCCACGGAGTCGGAAGCTACCGAAGAAGAAAAAAACATTCTGAAAGGCATCATTAAATTTGGCAACATTACCGTGAAACAGGTGATGCGTACCCGGCTAGATGTAAATGGCATTGCCTACGATACCAACTTTGAGCAGCTCAAAAAACGCATCGAAGAGCTTCACTACAGCCGCCTGCCGGTGTTTCAGGAAAGCCTTGACGATATTAAAGGGCTGATACACTCTAAAGATTTGCTGCCGCACCTTAGCCAAGGAACCAATTTTGATTGGCATGCCCTGATGCGGCCAGCCTATTTTGTGCACGAGCAAATGCTAATTGAGGATTTGTTGAAGGAGTTTCAGCTTAAGCGCATTCATTTTGCCATTGTAGCCGATGAGTTTGGCGGCACCAGCGGTATCATTACCCTTGAGGACATATTGGAAGAAGTGATTGGCGAAATAACCGATGAGTTTGACGACGAAGAAGCGGACTACGAAAAAATAGATGACCTAAACTTTGTATTTGAAGGTAAAACCATGCTGAATACGGTTTATAAAGCCATGGCCATATCCCCCGATACATTCGATGCCCTGAAAGGCGAAAGTGATAGTTTGGCTGGTCTTATTTTGGAAATAGCCGGCGAAATACCCACCGCCAAGCAGCTTATTAGTGTGGGCGACTTTGATTTTGAAGTGCAAGAAGTAGATAAAAACCGCATTAAAAAGGTAAAAATTACCATAAAAAACAGCGAGGCTTAGGCATGGCTAACGGACTTTGCCACATGGCAAGCAAGCGCCATAGTCTTCCTAAAGCCAATGCCTACCAACCCATTAATTTAGCTATGCCCCGCGTATTGCTGTTTGTATTACTGCTGTGTTGGCTTGCCGCGTGCAATAGCCCGTTTGTGCCCCGGCCAAAGGGCTACTTTGCGGTGCCGTTGCCGCCAAAGGAATACCGCTTGTTCGATTCTGCCGGTTTTCCCTACAGCTTTGAGTATCCCCTATACGCCACGGTAGTAAAGGACAGTACTTTTTTTGATGCCCAACCCGAAAACCCTTGGTGGATAAATTTAGACGTTCCTAGCCTTAACGGGCGCATTTACCTTAGCTATAAACAAATAGCCAACGGCAATTTTCAAAAATTGGTAAACGATGCCTTTAAGCTTACCAATAAACACAACTTTAAAGCCAGCAGTATCGACGATAGTTTGTTGCGAAATCCGCAGGGCGTAAGTGGTATATTTTTTAATGTGGGAGGCAACGCTGCCAGTGCCTATCAGTTTTTTTTAACCGATAGCAGCCGCCATTTTTTGCGTGGTGCACTGTATTTTGAAGCGCCGCCCAATGCCGATAGCCTGCAACCCATGAACAATTTTTTGAAACAGGATTTGCTGCATTTGATGCAAACGCTGCGCTGGCGGTAGGGGGGATGTGAGATGGCGGAAGGTATGGGCGCAGTTTCTTGCGCTTGTGAGCACTGATTCGTTTCTTGGATTGTGTTACCATCTCCACCCACCAACCCCAAAACAATATTAACCCCACATCGCCATCTCGCTTCTTTGCCCCGCTTTGCGCCAACCAACTGCATTGCCCAAAACGCCAACATCTACCATTTTTTATTTAACCAGTAAACCTTTGCTGCTATTTCCGTCCAACACCCTACAAAATACAATCAGCCATGAAAAAGCCAGTAATCCTTGCCACCCTACTTGCACTCACCTTTACCATTACCGGGTTTGCGCAAGGCCCCAACCGCCAACCCGCCACCGTGGAAGACCGCGTAAAGCGTACCATCCATCGCCTAAAGCCCGAGCTTGAACTCACCACCCAGCAGGAGAAAGACATGGCGCCGGTGTACACCAACTTTTTCACCGAAATGGACAACCTGCGCGGCGGCGGCGGACGCCCCAGCCCCGAAGCGCGTAAAAAAATAGCCGACACCCGAAATGAAGAACTGAAAAAGATACTCACCGCGGCCCAAATAGCAAAGCTAAAAGTCTTAGAGTCGGAAAGGCGCCAACCCCGGCGGGGCAATCAGCAGGCGGCATAAGTATTTGGTTTGCAACACTGCCCAGCACAAAATGCTACTGCGGTGTGGTGTATGAAGTCCATCTGCGCCACCACGGCCCAAGGGGCTGCCGTTTAGTTTTGCTTTGGTGCCGTTTAACATCAATTAACCTTACTTACATCACGCTTAACCTATCCGCACCCGCGGCTACACTATTTTTGCCCAAAGCATCATCGGTATGAACAAGGTTTACAAGCAGCGCAGCATTCTTCTCATCATTGGTTTGCTGTGCCTGCAGCAGTGGGGCTGGGCACAGGTTAAAATAGGCACCGTTAAGGGTATTGTGGTCGATACTGCCGGCAAGCGCAACCTCGCCAGCGCGTCCATTAATATTTTAGACGCCAAAGACAGCAGCCTCATCACCTTTGCCCGCACCAAAGAAGCGGGCAACTTTGAAGTAAACCGCCTCGATGCTGGCAGCTACCTGTTGCTGGTAAGTTATACCGGCTTTGGCAAACTGCAGCTGCCATTTACCATTAGCGCGGCCCAGCCCTTAAAAGATTTCGGCAACCTTGCCCTTACCAGCACTGCCACCCTGGCCGATGTGGTGGTAACCGCCGCACCCATTGTTATAAAAGGCGATACCATTGAGTACAACGCCAATTCGTTTAAGGTAAACAAGCCCAATGCCGTGGTAGAAGATTTGCTAAAAAAACTACCCGGCGTAGAGGTAAGCGCCGACGGTACCATTAAAACCAACGGGCAAGAAGTAAAACGCATACTGGTAGATGGCAAAGAGTTTTTCACCAACGATCCCAAGCTGGCCAGCCGAAACCTACAGGCCGATATGGTAAATAAAGTGCAGGTGTTCGATAAAAAAACCGACAAAAGCGATTTTACCGGCTTCGACGATGGCAATAGCGAACCCACCATTAACCTTACCCTAAAAAACGACAAGCGCAATGGCGTGTTTGGAAAAGTGGCAGCAGGCGGCGGCAGTAGCGAGCGCTATAAGGCCAACACCAATATCAACCGGTTTAAAAAAGGCGAGCAACTCTCCTTTATTGGCCAAGCCAACAACATAAACGAGCAGGGCTTTAGCATTATGGATGCGCTTAGTTTTAGCGGTGGCCTCGGCGGTGCCGCAGGTGGTGGCCGCGGTGGCGGTGGCGCCATGGTACTTGGCGGGGGCAATGGCCTCAATTTGCAGGGCTTTGGCGGCAGCAGCCAGGGCATTACCAGCACCCAAGCCATTGGCACCAATTACAACAA
>RDXD01000050.1 GCA_004292575.1 Bacteroidota bacterium | reverse complement strand
TCTGATGTCTGATGTGAGATTTTTCACCGGTATCAAACACAACCAAAAACCCAAAAACAAAAAGCCTGCACAATTCCGCGCCAGCGTGCCTCAGAAATTATCCATAAAAAAATGAAAAAATACACCCGTGGTTAGCGCATAAAATCCAACACACGCTTGCTAATGCCCCGAAGTTCAAAAACACTTTGGGGTTTTTTCAAACCGCTTGCAGAGGCCCGTTTCGATTTAAACGCCCCATCCCCAGGCACAACAGCAAAAAAGCTAGAGGCTAAAAAATACACACAGCCCACCATGGATAAAGCGACCAATAGCTTAGAAAAACGGCGTTGCATAAATTCAGAAATTTGAAACTTATGACGAAGATATTTGCCTAAGGTTACACAAAACCGACATTTTTGTTAAAAACAACAACATTTAACTTAAATTAACACAGCCGCCACTGCCCACCCACCCGCATCATATTTATAAACCCCAGCCAAAATCAGCAGGTGGCCAGTGCCCAGTGCGTTAACTTTGCCCCCAGTCCACATCTTTTAACACATAAACACGCCCATATGAACGCCGCTTTTACCCAGCGCATCGCCGCCGAATTAGCCGACATTGAATCGGCTGGCCTCTACAAAAAAGAACGCATCATCACCAGTGCGCAGGGCCCCGAAATAACCGTCAATGGCAAGCAGGTGCTCAATTTTTGTGCCAACAACTACCTCGGTCTATCATCGCACCCCACCGTAATAGCCGCCGCTCACCATGCCATTCACAGCCACGGTTACGGCCTTAGCAGCGTACGGTTTATTTGCGGCACCCAAGATTTGCACAAAACCCTCGAGCAGAAACTGGCCGATTTCTTAGGCACCGAAGACACCATTTTGTATGCCGCCGCCTTCGATGCCAACGGCGGTTTGTTCGAGCCGCTCTTTAATGAGCAGGATGCCATCATCAGCGATGCCCTTAACCACGCCAGCATTATTGATGGTGTGCGGCTTTGCAAGGCACAGCGCTACCGCTACGAGCACAACAACATGGCCGATTTGGAAGCCAAACTACAAGAAAGCCAGCACCTGCGCAGCCGCGTTATTGTTACCGATGGCAGCTTTAGCATGGATGGCACCATTGCCCAGCTCGATAAAATTTGCGACCTCGCCGATGCCTACAACGCCATTGTAATGGTGGACGAGTGCCACAGCAGCGGCTTTTTGGGCAAAACGGGGCGCGGCACCCACGAGTACCGCGGCGTATTGGGCCGTATCGACATCATTACCGGCACACTAGGCAAAGCCCTAGGCGGTGCCAGCGGCGGCTTTACCAGTGGCAAAAAAGAAATCATCGAAATGTTGCGCCAGCGCAGCCGGCCCTATTTGTTTAGCAATACCGTGGCACCCAGCATTGTAGGCGCCAGCATTGCCGTGCTCGATATGCTTACCCAAACCACCGCCCTTCGCGATGCGCTAGAGCACAACACCCAATACTTTAGAGCCCAAATGACCGCCGCCGGCTTCGATATAAAACCCGGCGATCACCCCATTGTACCCGTCATGTTGTACGATGCCGTGTTGGCCCAAAACTTTGCCGCCCAAATTTTAGACGAAGGCATTTACGTCATCGGGTTCTTTTTCCCCGTGGTGCCCAAGGGCCAGGCCCGCATACGGGTGCAGCTAAGCGCCGCACACACACAGCAGCAGCTCAATCAGGCCATTGCCGCGTTTATAAAAGTAGGCAAAGCCTTGGGCGTTATTGCCTAGTGGCACCACAGGCGGCCGCCTACAGGGGGCAGGCGCACCGCCACACCCACCCCTGCCAAAAAAAAGGCCGCACACGGGGGCTTTTTTTAAAATACTTTCGTCCCAGCCCGGCCTTTGGCGGGCCGGGCGTTATGGGGCGCAGCCCCACATTTTGTATTACACATGACGTTTTCTTCTACACTACTCGAAAATGCAGTAAACGAGTTTGCAAAGCTGCCCGGCATAGGCAAAAAAACCGCCCTTCGCCTCGTGCTCCATCAGCTAAAGCAATCGCCCGAGGCCGTGCAGCTCTTTGCCGATACGTTGGCCACCATGCGCCAAAACATCCGGTTTTGCACCCGTTGTTTCAATGTGTCCGATGGGCCGCTCTGTAACATTTGCGCCAATCCGCAGCGCCGCCACAGCACCATTTGTGTGGTCGAAACCCTGCGAGATGTTATTGCCATTGAGGCCACCCAGCAGTACAACGGCGCCTACCACGTGCTGGGCGGTGTCATATCCCCGCTCGATGGTGTGGGCCCCGATCAGCTCACCATCGAAACCCTGGTAGAACGCGTAAAAAACGACGGCATCGAAGAACTCATATTTGCGCTCAACCCCAACATCCAGGGCGATACCACGCTCTACTACATCCAAAAGAAGTTGGGCACACACCCCGTAAAAGTAACCACCATTGCCAGGGGCATCGCCTTTGGCGGCGAGTTAGAATACGCCGACGAAATGACGCTGGCACGCAGCCTGCAAAACCGCATGCCCATCGATGCCTATATAAAATCGGCATAACACCAACCCGGCGGCCAAACCCTTGGCCCAGGCCCAGCCGCCGCTAAGCGTAAAGCAAGTTCATCACCCCTATGGCGCCAACCGTTGCGCTGGCCAGCAAGCCGTATCCACAGGGCACCAAGCCGCGGGTAGGCAGCGCAGGCCCACTCACCACGCGGTCGCCAGAAAAAAAAAAGTACCCACATTTTTTAAAAAACGCAGTTGGTTAATTGGGGGCTGTGTACAGCATACCCCTATTGTGCTTCAGTTCCGCGCCTTACGGGCTAC
>RDXD01000443.1 GCA_004292575.1 Bacteroidota bacterium | reverse complement strand
ATCGCCCCTCGCAATGGCCCCTCGCAATGGCCCCTCGCAACCAAGCAACAAGCAACCATCAATATTCGATAAGTTAATAGGTCAAGCCCGCCCGGACGATCTGGGTGGACGGGGTTAAGGCGCCGCCCTGAGCTTGTCGAAGGGTCAAGCCCCAGCGTTTAGCAGTCTGACGCTCGTTTTAGCGTGCATTTAGCCCTGAAAGGGCGCAATCTAACAGCGAGGCGGTATCGCCCCTCGCAATCGCCCCTCGCAAACTGTGGATAACATGCATTTGCCGCGCTAAAAACAGGCATCTTTGCAGCCTTAAAAACCCGCCCGCAATGCTAAAACCTTGGCAACCCATTAGCCACGAAACCATTCTTAGCGAACCCTGGTTTAAGATGCAGCGGCACACCGTGCTAAAGGGCAATGGCCAGCCCATGCACAACTACTACGTGTGGCAGTTTAGCCACTGGGTAAGTGTGCTGCCGGTAACTGCCGAGGGCCAAATTGTGCTGGTGCGGCAATACCGCTATGCCTACGGCCAATTTAGCATAGAACTGCCCGGTGGTATTATGGATGCCCACGAAACCAATCCCGAACTGGCCGCCCACCGCGAGTTGAAAGAAGAAACCGGCTACACCAGCCCCAACCTTACACTGGTGGCAACGCTGGCACCCAACCCGGCCACCCAAAACAATACGTTTTACTGCTTTGTGGCCACCAATTGCCAGCTTACCCATGCCCAAAATTTTGATGCCAACGAAGAAATAGAAACCATGCTGGTAAGCCCTGCCGAACTACTGCACATGCTGCGCAACAACCAAATTTTACAAAGCCTGCATACCAGCAGCATCATGTATGGGCTTATGCACTTGGGCTTGCTATAGGCTGGGCCTACCTAAGCCGCCGTTGCCGCTGATACCGACAGCAAAATGGCTACATAGTGGCACACAGCAGCCGCCAGCACAAACAGGTGCCATACCGCATGGTGCCAAAGCCACTTGTGCCAGAGGTAAAAAATAACCCCAATGCTGTACAAAGCCCCGCCCACCACAATAAGCGAAATAACCGCTGTGGGCATTTTGGCAAAAAAACTGTTGCCGGTCCACACAATCATCCAGCCCATAAGCAGGTAAATAATGGTGGATACCACATTAAACCGGTTTACAAAAAATATTTTGAAACCAATGCCCAGCAGCGTAAGGCCCCAGAGTATAGACAGCATTAAAATGCCTTGGCCGTTGAGCAAATAGGTAAGTATAAACGGGGTGTAGGTGCCGGCAATAAGAAAATAAATGCTAATGTGATCGAGCACTTTAAGCGCCTGCTTGGCCACCGGGTGCTGAAAGCCGTGGTACAGGGTAGAAAAGGTAAACAGCATTAAAAAGCAGAAACCATAAATGCAGGCCCCTACCACGCCGGGTACATTATTGGTTTTAACCGCCAATACGGTTAGCAGCGGTATGGCCGCCAACCCAAACAGCACGCCAATGCCATGGGTAAGGCTGTTGGCAATTTCTAGTTTCAACTCCACATTGGGGCTATGTTTTATCATTGGCCGAATGGTATTATTTGGGTGCTCGCTTAAAAAGTATAATGGCCACCACCAAAAAAATGATGTTGGGTGTCCACGCGGCCAGCAGTGGTGGCAGGTTGCCCTTGGTGCTAAAGATGGTGCTAAACCGGTCAATAAGAATGTAAAGCGATCCGGTAATAAACCCAATGGCAATGTGCAGCCCGCTGCCGCCACGTACTTTGCGGCTACCCACGGCCACGCCAATCATGGTTAAAATAATAAGGCTTGCCGGCGTAGCATCGCGGTGGTAGCGCTCCACCAAAAACTCGTTTATGCCCTCGCTGCCGCGCAGTTGCTCCTGGGTTATAAAGCGGTCAAGTTCGGGCGTTTTCATCACCGTTTTGGTGTATTCGCTTTTTATAAACTCCGAGGGCTTAAAATTGAGCGCAATGGGTAAGCTGGCAATTTTCTCTACGGTTTCTTTACCGCTGTCAAAGCGGTGTCTTATCACCTCCTGCAGCATCCATCCCTTTTTTAAGGTGTCCCATTGTAGGGTTTCGGCGCGCAGGTTCTCCTTCAATTTGCCGTCCACAATGTGTTGTAGCACAAAACTATTGCCCCGCTTATTGGCACTGTCGTAGTAAGATACCTGGCCATAGTGGGTGGTATCGTTTCTAAAATATACGGTGGGGCTTTTGCTGGTGTTGTTTACCGCTTTGTCGTCTAAGTATGTGGTTTCGAAAACAGTGCGCATGCGGTTGGCTACGGGCGTTACATACCTAAACGAAAGCCATAGCACCAGCGCCAAAAAAATGGCACCAATCCAATAGGGGCGCAAAAAGCGGGTGTACGAAGTGCCGCTGGCCAGTATGGCAATAATTTCGCTACGGCCCGCCATTTTACTGGTAAAAAAAATAACGCTTATAAACACAAACAGCGGAAAAAGCTGCGATACAATGTGCGGTATAAAACCGAAATAATACTCCGTTACAATTTGCCGTAGGGTAGCATCACTTTTCAAAAAATCGTCCGATTTTTCGCTAATGTCTATTACCACCGTAATAAAAGTGAGCAGCAGTATGGCAAATACAAAAGTGGTGATAAACTTCTTTAGGATGTACCAATCCAGTATTTTAAGCATGCTGTTGGGTTAGTGTGTTTTTGGCCCCGGGGCGGGGTAATACGGCAATGGTGGTTTAGGGCTGATTAATAAAAGCCATGGCGTTGTTCATGTCGGTTTCGGCCCATTTTTGCGCCACCACAGCGCCGCGCATGGCCACCACACCCGTGGGGCTACGCAGTATGGTTTTCATTACGGTGCCATCGCAGGTAAGTATGGGTAGGTTAAAATGGTTGCTGTTGTTAAACCAGGCCTCGGCCTTTGCAGGCTCGTTGCTCACCACAAAAAAGGGCATGTTTTTTTGGCGGGCTTTTAGGTAGAGTTTCGAAAACTGCTCCTGGGCTTCGGGGTTTAAGGGTTCAAAGTTTTTTGCAAAATAGAGTATGTAAGGTTGTGTCTGCTGTAGCAGGGCCTTGGTGGTATCGGTGCCGGTGGCGGTGTACAAAGCAAAATCTTTTATGGCGGCATCGGCGTTGCCCTTGCGCACCACCACGGTTTCTCGGCTTACAAAACTGTAGAGGCTGTCGTCAAAATCGGATGGAAAGTTATTGGCGTCGAAGCTAACGGGCTGGCCCGCTTTGCTGTAGTTGTACATTACGGTGGTGCTATCGGGGCGGCTGCCGGGTGGCGGGGCCATTTGGGTAAGCAGGTTTTTGCCGGGGGCATAGGGCAGGCAGTCCACAAGGGGTAGGTGTTGCAGCACCCTATACTGCCCATACACCACCACAATGGCGGCCATAGTAAGCGCCGTGGCAGCAGTGGCCGTGGGCAGCCATGGGGTTATGCGCTTGTGCTGCCAGGCCAGCAGCAGCACCATGGCCATTAAAACCAGGTCTTTCACAAAACTCTGCCAGGCTTGTAGCGGTATGCAGTCGCCAAAGCACCCACAGGTTTTTATGCGGCCGCTAAGCACCGCATAGCCGGTTAAAAAGGTAAACAGCAGCATTAGCGCCACCAGCATCCGGGTATTGGCCTTGGCCCAAAGGCCCAATACAAGTGCCACGCCGCTCAGTATTTCCAGCACATTCATGGCCAGGCTTAGCCATAGGCTGTAGGGCGTAGCCCAATCCCAGTGCCACACAGCAAAGTATTCATCCATTTTATAGGCCAAGCCCAAGGGGTCGTTGGCTTTTACCAAGCCACTAAACACAAACAACAACCCCACCAGCAGGCGTAAAACCGTTACCGTATTGCGCATATACCAAAAGCGGCACTGTGGCCACCACTGCAAAGCAACGGAAAATAAGCCGATGCCCCACAGTTTATACCCATGCAGAAATGTGAAAACTTTGCTACAGCCGTTATTGGTGCTGCTTTGCGTAGGGGCTGGGTGCAGTCACGCTAGGCATCAATCTGGCCAGAAACCAAAATATGGTGCCCGATTTGTGTAGGCCGCTGCGGCTTAGCGGATGGTGGACGGCTTTGTGGGCTGGTATCTGCTCAACTTATTTTTTGTGGGAGAAAATGGGTACATTAGCACGGTAAATATCAATGGGGTAGCACCTCGCTGTGGCGGCAGTTCCTGTTTGCAACATATTGCCCAGCGTGTAAAGGCGCAACACTGCCATTGGGCAAACGTTTTTTGTTTTATGTAGAATGAAAAAATGCGCCTACATACCAGTTGGGTTCAAGGGCTTCGCAAGCTTCTACGGCCACATGTTAGCCGATAGGAAATACGGCGTATTGGCAGATGCAATTTTGGACCAAAAACGCGATGAAATTGCCTCCTCCGCCACCGAAAGTGCTCATCGTAGATATTTAGAAGCATGGAAGCCGGATGTATCGGAGGATGCCATGCTATCGATGAAAACCGGTCTATTTTATGATTTGTGGGATTCGAATCAAGATATTGTGGTTGACCAACGAGATCCAGATAACGTTTCGGGGCTAACCTTAGAAAATCAATTCAAAGCTTACAAAGGCGATTTTCTCTATGGTTCGGCCAACCAATGGTGGCACATGCGCGACAATATTCAAGTGCCATACCCATCCCAAACCACGGCCATCACCTACTTATTCCAAACCTATGGCGTACAATAAACTTTCCGTCATAGCTGTTGCCAGTATTATGCTGCTGGGATGCCGAAAGCTGCCACCGTGCGAGAAATTTACTACGGTTTGTACGGTAACCTATCCAAATACCGATGGTGTTTTCAGCAAAAGCAAATCGGTGCGTATCCGTGCTGAAATACCTTACCGCGCTACTAATTCCGACGGGGTTGTAGTTGATATTTCTCGTTTTCCGCCAAAGGGATTCCCTTTTGATTTTGGTAAAGTCAATTCGACCTCAAGTGCTGCTGCTAATCCCGTTTACGATAGCGTTAACATAGTAATTTACAAAGGCCGATTTATGAATTGGCGAGAGCATCTTCTAACCACAACGTTTTTCATGGATTTTGCCCGAACCGACACTTCTTTCATTTGTGAGTTTGACATTCTTTTTGCCACAACTGGCGTAATGCAGTTACTGGTGCCAAGCTGGTCATTCGACAACAACAGTTGCAGTGCTGGATTCATAATAAAACATGCCTTGAACTCCAGGAACTACAATTTTTTCTATGAGATGAAAGGCTACGAGTGGCCAATTCATCCCATGGAGGATCTAAACCCACAATTTATTAAAATTGTACCGTAGCATGAAAAAGGCAAGGTTTTGGCTTGGCGTGGTTGGCGTTCTAAACGATTTATTTATTGCTTATTTAATTCAAGAGCCGTGAAAAATGTAATATACTTCTGTATGCTGCTAAGTGTATTGGCCGCAGCCTGCAAAAAGAAGTGCGAATTAGCGGCCCATTACGTGGTACCCATGTACTTAAAAATTAGCCCATCACCCACGGTTAGGCTTGGCACAGATACCATACGCGTCACCGCCAGCGTGCCGTACAATACTGCGGATCTGCGGCTAAGTGGCTACCCTGTTTCGTTAAAAAAGTATAAGCCGTCTAACTTGTTTTTTGGGTTGTCGCCGTGTCCCACAAACGATTCTGGCCGACCAATTGACCCTTTTAAAACTGGCTTGATGGAGCTTGTGGTGGTTTCGGGTAAAGCGATCGGACGGCGGGAAAGCTTGCTGTTTGACTTTGCTGCCGGCGATACGGCTTGGGTGGTGAGCTTTAATTTAGTGCCGAAAAAGCCGTTCAATGGTATTTACTTTCTTAGGCCCTTTCAAATTCAATACATGGATGAATGCATGCAAATTGATCCCGTGGCCATTTTAGTTAATACGCCCACCAGTCATCATTTGGCCAGAGAGCGCCTCAATTGGCCGCTTGCACCTTATGAAAACGATGTCTTTTTTTATGTGAAGTAACGGGGGCAGAATAGCATAGATCCCTACGAATGGCGGCTGCGGTATCGTGTGTAGGGGCTATACTTTGGCAAACCACTCTTCAACCTAAACCATCAATTGTTGCGCTCAACGGGCGGGTTAAGCTTACGCACCCGCCCGTTAGCATTTTGGTAAGCCAGTCTGGTTTTTAAACTCAACACAAGATGCCGCTCCAAAAATGGGCAAGCATACAAACGTGTGAAGCGCGGTACTTACTCGTTTTGCCCTTGGTTTGCCCCAAGCCAGTTATACAAAGGCACTGCAAAACTCAGCGTCACGGGGGGCCACAGGGCGTTTTGCGGGCAAGTTAGTTGGCTTGCTCAAAGTGGTAACTGCCTTGGTTGAAACGTTTCTGCTACTTCTTATTGTAGACTTGGTGGGCGTAGTAATGGGGTTAATTGGATGGTAGATGTTGCTAGGCAAGCTATTTGTAAGTGGGCCATTTATAACCGCCGTAGGGAAATATTTTTTGGTAGGATAAGTGGCCTAGCGTTAACTTTATACTTGTTTAATTGATGGTGCTGCGCCTTCAATACAACTAGATCCTATTAGAAAAGCTATACAGCCGCGTGTGGTAATCGCAAGCCGTAAAATAGCTCACAACCCGATATTCTTAAACCTAAAAACTTAAAAAAATGTTTTGGAAAAACACCTTTAAATATGGAAGTTTATTTGCGGTAATTGTGCTGCTGCTATCTGCCCCTTCAACCGCCCAAACATCGAAAAAAGACCAGCGCGCCCTTCGCGAACGCGGCACCGATAGTGCGTGGCTTTACAACCCTTTTTGGGGCCAGCCACGGTTTTACTTGGGTACTACCAGGGTAAGTGTAAGCGAGTTTGAGAACACTTTGCGTAACAGTGATGCCGAGGTGGACGCACTAATAGGTGGTGCTACGCGAAAACTAAACACGGCCAGATTTATGAGCTTGGGTGCCGCCGCTACCACCATGGCGGGTGCATTATTAATTAGCAACCAAACAAACTATAGCTCTAGCAGAAACAATCGGCTAAATCCTACCGGCTTGGTGTTGATGAGTGCAGGGCTGCTTTTGGAAGGCGTGGCACTTGGTTTTGGCATCGACGGCTCAAACCGCGTACGCAACGGGCTTCGGCTGTTTAACCAAAAAGCCAAAAATGGCCAATTGCGGCCCGCGCAAGCCAGCTTGGGGCCAACCAACCACGGGGTAGGTTTTGCCATTAATTTCTAAATTTTAGGTGGCACCTGCTAACCATTGCCAATACCCACGCGGCTCTTCACATACACGTTGCTGCTGAGTTCGTTTACCATAAACATGGCCAGGTTGCCGGCGCCGATGTGCATGCTTTGGGCCGCTGCTTCGGCCTGCGTTTCAAATTGTCCGTCGGCATCTCCGTCCACAATGTTTGGGCTGCATACAAAGGTCCAGTCCAGCGCCGAAGCCTTTAGGCACTCGTAGGCGGCCTTATGTTCTAGCCCCACGGGTAGGTAATTAATGGGGTAGTCGGGTGCATCAAGCAGGTAGCCGCCCTTGTTGTTGGGCAATACGCCATAGCCGCCAAGCGCTACAATACGGGTAAGCCCCACGGTGGCCATTTGCGTGGCTATATTTTTTATGCCGAGGCTACGCGTATGGTCGCTGCCATCAAAAGCCCCACCCAGCGCACTCAGCACGGCATGGGCACCGGTAATGGCATGTTGCACATCGGTGGCATCAA
Organism: Bacteroidota bacterium; assembly: GCA_004292575.1. Lineage (GTDB taxonomy): Bacteria > Bacteroidota > Bacteroidia > Chitinophagales > Chitinophagaceae > Phnomibacter. The sequence goes on along the minus strand of RDXD01000443.1, from coordinate 6,467 downwards.
ACACATAACCCTTTATGGCTTCAAAGTTTTCGTGCCGAAGGTCGGCGTCAATAAGGCCCTCAACGCTGCGCCCAAAGGCACGTACATGGTAGCCCTTGGCCAAACTGTGGGTTACCAACTGCTTGCCCACCATACCGGTGGCGCCAAAAATGGTTACAATCATGGGGCTAAATTTTTAGGCATGCGCCACAGAGCGCGGCAGCCGTAGGTTTCTTTGTTTAAGTGTAGCTTATAGCTCTTTGTTCACAGCCCACACGGCTTACCGTGTGCCGCAGCGCAAGGTGGTTCCAGCATGTGAACCCTGTGGCTAAGCGGCCGCCTCCACAATATCGTCCATCCTAATGCCCATGTGGCTTTCATCGTAAATGCAAGCACCTGCTTTTACCAAAATTACCTGTGGGCTTTCGTGCCATACCTGCAAATCGGTAGCAATTTGTTGGCTAAGCGGGCGGTAGGCCAGCAAGTCGAGGTAATAAAAGTCAATGCCTTCGGGTGGCGTTTCGCGCTCTAGCCGGCTCTTTGCCATTTGGCTAACGCTGCACGTGGTGCTGTGCTTAAAAATAACCTGCGGCCTGCTGTGGCTGTCGCGCAGCAATGCTTCCAGATCCGCTGGTGTTTGCAGTGTTTTCCAATTCATACCAATAAGGGGATTTGGTTATCGGCGGCTAAAATTTTGGGGGTTGCCCGGGCATCCTACGCCGCGGCGGCTACCGGCACAGCTGTATAACATTACCACCAATGCCACCAAAGCTAATCCTGTTACAAAACGCTTCATGATATGCTGTTTATTTCCGCAAAGGTAGGTTTTTGTTTGGCAAGCTGTTGGTGGTGTTAATCACCTTTCTTTGTGCCTGTATTGCACGTTTGTTTTATGCACATCCACTTCATTTCCATTGGCGGTAGCGTTATGCACCAGTTGGCCATTGCCCTGCACAAAAAGGGCTATACCATTACCGGTAGCGACGATGAAATATTTGAACCCAGCCGCAGCAACCTAGCGCAGCATGGCCTGCTGCCGCCAGAAATGGGCTGGCACGAAGCCCATATTACCCCTGCCTTAGACGCTGTTATTTTGGGTATGCACGCCCGCCTCAACAATCCCGAATTGCTTAAGGCCAAGCAATTGGGCATAAAAGTGTACTCCTTTCCCGAATACATGTACCAGGAAAGCCTGCAAAAAACACGTGTGGCGGTTGGGGGCAGCCATGGCAAAACCACCACCACCGCCATGATGATGCATGCGCTGCGGCATGGTGGCATGCCTTTCGACTATTTGGTGGGTGCCCGCCTAGAGGGTTTTGAGCAAAGCGTAAACATAACCGATGCGCCCGTGCTGGTTTGCGAAGCGGATGAGTACCCGGCCAGTGCCATTGAAAAAAGGCCCAAGTTTCACTTTCTGTTTCCCCATATTGCCATCATTACCGGCATAGCTTGGGATCATATCAATGTGTTTCCCACCTGGGAAAACTATTTGCTGCAATTTGAAATTTTTATTGGCAAAATAGAACCCAATGGCTGTCTTATTTACAACGATACCGATGCGGTGTTGGTGGAGCTGGTGGCAAAAACCCATCGCACCGATTTGCGTTACCAGCCCTACGGCTTACCAGCTTTCAGCATCAGCCATGGCCTTACCACGGTAACCCTTGATGGCGAAAGTGGCCCCTTTAAGGTGTTTGGGCAGCACAATCTGCTCAATGCCCACGCCGCCTTCTTAGCCTGCCGCCAGTTGGGGCTTTCGGCGCGTCAGTTTGTGGATGCCATGGCCTCATTTGCAGGTGCCTCAAAACGCCTTGAGGTGCTGGCCAGCAACAATGGCAGCACCATTTTTCGCGATTTTGCCCACGCCCCCAGCAAGGTAACCGCCACCATGGAAGCGGTAAAACAGCAATACCCCAACCGCCGATTGATTGCCGTGCTAGAGCTACACACTTACAGCAGTCTTAATGAGGCGTTTATGCCGCAATATGCCGGTGCGCTTGATGCTGCAGATGCTGCCTGTGTGTTTTACAGCCCGCACGCCATGGCCATAAAGCAAATGCCGGATTTGCCAGCCCAAAGTGTGGTGGCGGGTTTTGCAAAACCAGGCTTGGTAGTGGCTACCAACCGCGCCCATTTGGAGGCTTGGCTACAAGCGCAAACCCTTACCAATACCAATCTGCTGCTAATGAGCAGCGGTAACTTTGAGCAGCTTAGCCTAGACTGGCTTAAAGCCTTGCTTGCTTCATCGGCTGCTGATGAGTAAGGCATTTTATCACCGAATAGAGATGTGCCTTTTTCTATTGCAGATATTTTGTGCCCAAACGCTACAAAAAAATTATATTTATCGCCTTTTACAACCGTGTTTATGAACCTACAGCTTTCGCGCCCTTTGGCCTTTATTGATTTGGAAACCACGGGTGTAAACCCCGGTGCCGACCGCATGGTGGAAATTGCCATTGTAAAAGTGATGCCCGATGGTACCAAGCTATCGAAGCGCAAGCTTATAAACCCCGAAATGCCCATACCCAAGGGTGCCAGCGATGTGCATGGCATTACCAACGAGATGGTAAAAGATGCCCCTACTTTTAAGCAGGTGGCCAATGAGATAAAGCAATTTATTGACCACTGCGACATTGGCGGCTATAACAGCAACAAGTTTGATGTGCCACTGCTGGTAGAAGAGTTTTTGCGGGTGGGCATTGAGTTTAAATTGGACAACCGCAAACTGCTGGATGTGCAAAAGGTGTTTTTTATGATGGAACCCCGCACGCTTACGGCGGCGTACAAATTTTACTGTGGTAAAACCCTGGATGGCGCACACAGTGCCGAGGCCGATGCCGATGCCACTTGGCAGGTGCTGGAAAGCCAATTGGAGCGCTATCCGCAGCTGGGCAGCACCTTAGATTCTATTTTGGCCGTGCTGGGCGAAGAGGATATTGTAGATTTTGCCCGCCGCATGGTGGTGGTTGATGGAAAAATTGTATTCAATTTTGGCAAACACAAAGGCAAGCCGGTGGAAGAAGTGCTAAAAAAAGAACGCAGCTACTACGATTGGATGATGCAAGGCGATTTTGCACAAAACACGAAGCAAAAGCTCACCGAAATACTGCACGGTATGCTGCTAAAAAAATAGAACATCTGTTTAATGGGTGTTAATGATGCCGTGGGTACAAGTTTTTAGGAAGGTTTTTATAATATCAGATTTGTTATACGTTTTAAAAATATTGAGGTAAACTGTATTTTCGTACCCATTCCGGTAAAAGCTTTGCAAAACATTGTCATCATACCCACTTACAACGAACGCGAAAACGTGGAATCCATTATTCGCGCCGTGTTTGCCCAGCGGCAGCCATTTCATGTGCTGGTTATTGACGACGGCTCGCCCGATGATACCGCAGGCATAGTGCGGCAGCTGCAAACCGAATACCCTGAGAGACTATTTTTAGAAGAGCGCAAAGGCAAGCTGGGCCTTGGTACGGCTTACATACACGGCTTTAGGTGGGCCTTAGCCCGTGGGTATGCTTTTATATGCGAAATGGATGCCGACTTTAGCCACAACCCTGCCGATTTGGAACGGCTGGTGCTGGCCTGCCAAAATGGTGCCGATGTGGCTGTTGGCAGCCGTTATGTAAAAGGTGGCAATATTGAAAACTGGCCGCTCGATAGGCATATTTTCAGCCGCGGGGGCAGTTTGTACACTCGCCTAATTACGTGGATACCCGTTAAAGACAGCACCGCGGGCTTTGTTTGCTACACCCGCAAGGTGCTAGAAACCATCAATTTAAGCGCCATTAGATTTGTGGGTTACGCCTTTCAAATAGAAATGAAGTTTGCTGCCTGGAAGCTGGGTTTTAGCATTGTGGAAGTGCCCATAACCTTTATTGACCGGCGCTTAGGCCATAGCAAAATGAACAAGGGCATTATTACCGAAGGCGTTATTGGCGTGCTTAAAATTCAGTGGAACAGCATGTTTCGCAACTATCGGCGGCGGGTAACCAGCCCCACGCCTGCACCCCCCAGGCCCGATGCGCTGTTTAGCGATACTGTGGTGGCCAAGTAGATGTTTGCACCGCGCAGCTCGGCGTTCATTTTTTAGCCCTTTCATAATTACTCCAATTTGCGGAGCCAAGTATATTGTAGCAGTGCCTCTAAGCAAAGCAGCACCAACGCTGCCATAAGCCATGGAAAAAACTCATCGGTACGTTTTTTAAATGTCGAGGTCTCAATTTTCGACTTTTCTAGCGCATCAATGCTGGCATAAATCTCCTCCAGCTTTTTGTTATCGGTGGCGCGGTAGTACTGGCCACCGGTTTCTGTTGCCAGCTCGCCCAGCAATTTCTCGTCTATGCTCACTTTTTCTTGTTGCATAATCACCTCGCCGCTGGGGGTTCGGTAGGGCATGGGTGCATAGCCCATGGTGCCCACGCCAATGGTGTACACCCTTATACCATAGGTTTTGGCCAGCTCTTTTGCGGTAGGTGGGTCTATCATGCCACCGGTGTTTTCGCCATCGGTTAGCAATATTACCACCTTGCTTTTAGCATTTCCAGCCCTCAGCCTGTCCACGGCGCTGGCTAGCCCACTCCCAATGGCTGTGCCATCGGCCAGCATGCCATAATCAATTTTGCCCAGCTGCTGCAGCACCACTTTATGATCGGTGGTAAGCGGGCATAGGCTTAGGCTTTGGCCGCTAAAAGCCACCAGGCCCACGCGGTCGCCTTTGCGCCTGCCCACAAACTGGCGGGCCACGTTTATGGAAGCCCTTAGCCGGTCGGGTTCAAAATCGCGGGCCAACATGCTGCCACTTACATCAAGGCAAAGCACCAAATCTATTCCATTGCCTTTGGTAAGCTGCATGGTGCTGTAGTGGGCGGGCCTGGCCAATGCCACCACCACGCAAGCCACCGCCAGCAGCCTTAGCCATACGGGTAGGTGCAGCCAGCGGGCCTTGCCACGGGGCAATTTTTGCAGCCGGGTAGTATTGGCCAGCAAAAAACTGGGCTGTCGGCCTGTGCTGGTGCGCCACAAATACACCGCCAGCAGGGGCAGCCCCAGCAATAGCAGCAGCATCCATGGCCAATCGAAGGTGATGTTTTGTAAATACTGACGCAGCAAGTGTGCAAATATTGTTGGGTAAAGAAAGAAGTTTAATTGGCTTGGGGTAGTGTGGTTAGTGGCTCGGCCGGTGCTGCCGGAGCTGGTGTGGGTGTCATGGCCTGGCGCATGGTATCAATGGCGGCAAGCCCCTCGGCTGGCAGGGCCGTAAACTTGCCAAAGCGCAGCGCATTTACAAAATGCAGGGTGCGGCCCAGCTGCTGCCACAATGCGGGGGCATAAAGGGCCTGGCATTGCACAATAAGCTCTTCGCCGGTTTTGCTGTGGCCAAAAATGCCTTGCTGTGCCAGGTGTTGTTTAAGCAACTGCGCCAAAGCCTCGCCCAACTGCGGGTTGGTAATGGCTTGGTTTTGCCAGTCGGCCTCCAGCTGATCCAATTGCTGTAGCAAGCTTTTGGCGGTGCCGCCGGGTTTGCCCCAGCCACCGTTGTTGCGTTTTTTGCGGCCTGCAAAAAACCACCACAGCGCCAGCCCTATCGCCAATAGCACCAGCGCCCATACCCACCACTTTTGCCACCACAGTTGCGGTAGCGCCATGTTGCTCAGTTCGCTAATGTCGCTGTAGGGCTTTATGCTATCGGCGGGCAGTGTCATTACTTCCAACTCAAAAGCCGCACTCACAAACCCGCTGTTAAGGGCCGGTAGGGGTGGTACTTGCCAGCGTCCGCTATCGAAACTAGTAATCACCAGCTCCTGTGTGGTGGTGGCCAACCCATTGGTACTGTTGGTTTTAAGGGGCTTGCGCTCTAGTACTTCAAAATGCCCCAGCGTATCGGGTACCAATGCCGAATCGGGTTTGGCGCTGGTAATGGTGATGTTAAGCCTAATGGGCTCGCCCAGTAAAAAGCTGTTGCGTTCGGGTATAACCTCAATGCCGGTTTGGCTGGTGGCCAAAACGGGCACCAAAAAAAGCATGGCACTTACAAGTATGGTAGTGACGTGGCGCAAGGGTTTAGCGTTTCATGCGTTGTAAAAAAAACGATTGCAGCTTGTGTACATAATCTTCGTTGGTGGCAAAGGGCAGATAATCCCAGCCGCTCTGCACCAAGGTTTCTTGGGTGGCATCTTTTTGGCGCAAATACGATTTCTTCCACCAGTCGCGCAGGGTAGTGTCGGCACTGTCTATCCAAGTAATCTGGCCCGTTTCAGCATCTTGCACCGGCACCAGGCCCAGGTTGGGAAAATTGTAATCTAACCGGTCGTAAATATGAATGCCAATGCAATCGTGTCGTTTGGCCACGGTTTTTAGGGCCTTGTCATAGCCGCTGGTATCAAAATCGCTCAGCATAAACACAATGGCATTGTGCTTTAGTATTTTGGTTAAAAAACGGATGCCCTCGGCTAGGTTGGTGCCTTTTTGGCGTGGCTCTA
>RDXD01000049.1 GCA_004292575.1 Bacteroidota bacterium | reverse complement strand
TTATGGCAAGCCAAGTAACAGCCAGGCACAGGCCGGAGGCCATGCGCCAGAATAAAAACAGCCCTGCGCCAGCCGGGGGGCTGCGCTAGAATAACAGGACCCAATGCGCAATTCCGGTGCGTGGGACACAGCACCGGGGCGTTACGGAAGGGCGGAACGGAGACGAACCAAGGCGGAGGTTTTTTCAATACAAAACTTTTTTATAACACTTAGTACATATCAGTATCTTAAATTTGCACTATACCGCCATTGGGGGGTATTTAAAGCATTTTTGTATGACTTTTGGGGAGAGAATAACCACGCTAAGGAAGCCGGTGAAGTGGTCGCAGGATGAGCTGGCAAAGAAAACTGGCACCTCGGCACCCATCATAGGCCGCTACGAGCGCAACGAGATAAAGCCCTCCATAGAGATGGCCAAGAAGATTGCCGATGAGCTGGGCGTTACGGTCGATTACCTGATTGGCGGCTCCGACCAGCTAAGGCTAGATAAAAAACTGCTCAAGCGCTTTGAGGACATAGAGGCGCCTACCGAGGAAGGCAAGCAGCAGGTGTACATCCTTATCGACATGGCCATCACCTACAACAAGACAAAGCAGGCCTTTGCCCAGTAACAAATAAAAAAACAAGATATGCCACTACAGTATATTTCAGACAACGCAGGCAACCATACCGCCGTGCTAATACCGATAACAGAGTGGGAGCTGCTCACACGCAGGCACGAGGATTTGAGGCAGATGGAACTGCCGCAGAAGGAAACCCCTGTAAAAAAAGCCTCCGACTTTGCAGGCACCATGCCTGCCGATATTGCTCAGGCTTTTCACAAACACATAGAGGATGCCCGCCAGCAATGGGACTGATTTTTATATGATTTACCTTCTTGACACAAACGCCATCATCGATTACCTGGCCGGCTCCATGCCGCCGCAGGCCATGGCGGCCATGCATACCATTGTAAACGGCGGCTTCTTTATCTCCGTTATAACAAAAATTGAGACACTTGGCTTTGCCTCGGGCAACGCTGCCGTGGATGCGAACACCGCCGCCTTTGTAAGCCTTGCCACCGTGTTCGAGCTTACGCCCGATGTGGCCCAGAAAGCCATAGATTTAAAGCGGGTGAGGAAGATAAAGACCCCTGACGGCATTATTGCCGCCACCGCACTTGTACACAACCTGCCCCTGCTTAGCCGCAATACAAAGGATTTTAAAAACATTGTAGGACTTACCGTTATTGACCCGCATACTTTGGCGTAAAAACGCAAACAACCAGTACCAACGCAGCGGCTGTTTTATTAACGGTTACTCTTATTTTGACCCCGGAATGCGGGTCATAAGACCACGCATTGGCGGCTTCAGAGGAAGACTGGCAAGGGCAGAGAGAACGGCACTCTTGGGGAATACAGGCAAGGGCAAAGAGGAACTTCGACTTGTGACAACACCAACCAAGGCAAGAGAATACAGACCTGCGCTAGAACAGGCGGAACGGAGACGATCCAAGGCGCAGTGGAAACGCACCACCCGCTGCCCAAACCAAGCCCAGGCTTTTATCATGCCAATCATGCAATCATAACAATCACAGTGCGGACAACACCCAAGCCACCACCAGTTACCAACCCAAAAAGCCCGGCTGGTGCCATGGGCTGTTTTTTTGCTTGCAAGCTTACAGGCTAAACGTGTAACAGGCGTGCACAGGTTGGGGGAGCTGCGCTAGAATAACAGGAACCAATGCGCAATTCCGGTGCGTGGGACACAGCACCGGGGCGTTACGGAAGGGCGGAACGGAGACGAACCAAGGCGGATGGATACAATCTTACCAAAGGGTTCCAGGTGTGCAGCGGGTGTGGAACTGCTTATCAGCCTTGATAGCTTCCAACAACTTCAACGCATAATAATATTTGTGAGTGCCTAACAAAAAGCCTATTTCATAATCATTGACATTGCTCTCCAAGCCACTATATGGCCCGTATGTCTTTAAAAAACCAATCGAGTCACTAAAAAACCAGTCGTGGCACTTGCCCCCGTAGGATGATTCATACTTGTAAATTGTACACCTGTTACAATCTTTAATGTTTGTAAGCTTCCCCGTGTAAACCAATGGGATATCTGTTTTTTCAATCTTCCTTTGCTTTAAAGCAGGAAGGTATTCGTTCTTGGTAAAGCGGTAATAGGAGCTGTCAAAATGTTCAAAGTCAAAGTGAAACGAGAGGGTGTCAAAAATTCTAAGTGTTGGCTCATACAGCTTTAGCAAGTCAAATTGCATTACATTTTTACTAGCCCTGTCAATTTTGTATTTCGCAAACGAACTAGAATGCACCCCATCATCATCTAAGTTATAGAGACCGCTGTTGACATAGCCATTTGAATCAACGATATTTATGTCATTCGGGTCGTCTTTGTAGGGAACATTTACATACTCATAACCCTTATAAAAGCAGGACTGTAAGCCAGTGGCAACAAACAACATGCAGTATATGATTTTTGCTTTCATATTAACGTCCTGTTTTTTCTTTTATCACATCTTCCGCCTTGGCCTTATTTTCTTCTCCTTCCGTACTCTTCTCAACAAGAGTTTTCTGCAACATCCTATTATAAGTCCTCTTTGTATCTTTTGCATTCTGATTGTGCGGGTGGTCTTTGGAAACTATTGAGCCTTTGCCAAAGATAAGTTTAAAGAAATTCCGTCTTCCTTCAGCCGGTGATGTACCTGCTGCCCCGGTTACGTTGTCGCCGTCGTTGGGGTCAAGAATTATTTCACCCAGCTTACCCGCCTTTTGAAGGTCTGCAAGTTTTTTATACAAGTCGGATTTTGTGTTAATCGGGGAAG
>RDXD01000442.1 GCA_004292575.1 Bacteroidota bacterium | reverse complement strand
GGCTTTTAGCACCCCCTCATATCGACGAAGTTGGCTAAGGTCGAACAGCACGGGCGCTTGCCCATCGGTAGCAAAAGCGGCCAGCCGCAAATGGTTGCCGTTGGTATTTGCGGCCAGCGGAAATTCTGCTATTCTGCTGTTGTCAAATATAAAACGCCGCGCATAGGTAAGCTCCAGCGACGTCGACTGGGGCACTGTCAAATGATAACCAGCATCATCGGTTCGATAATTAAACGTAATGCCGTCGCTCACATCGATGCGGCTGTAAGGTATGTTTTGTACCTCGGCCATCACCTGATTAAAGCCAGTGATGTCCACTTTATTTACCACGGAGTCGTTTAGGCCAAGGGTTACCCATTTGTTGGCTGTGGACACCCCCACCACACTGTGGCGCAAACGCATGGTTGGGCCATTTCTAAACGCCCGTAGGTTTTGCACCCTAAAATTTAGTACATCACGTACATTAAACGGACTTGAAGCAAAACCTTCCCCTTGGTCCCAAACTGACGACCGAACGGGCTCTCCGCCTACTAAATTGGCAAATCCTAAATTGTAGTTGAAGCTAAAATTACCCCTGTAGTAGTCGGCAGCATACGTGTGCATGTAAAAAGAGTCGGGCGGCAATGTGGTGGTATTCACCAGGTTTGGGGCGGCGGTAAATCGCAAATTGGGGCCGTCAGCATTTACCGTAAGAAAGTAAAACGCAGTATCGGAGAAGTAGCTTATGCGTTTGTTAACGTGCTGGGTAGGGTCGGGAAACAATTCGGTATCGGCTTCGCCATCAAGCGGTTTGCCATAAAATTCAATAAAACCATTGTTTGCCAGCGTGCCCATGCTTTGCGTGGTGTAAAGCGGAATTTCTTTACCCTGACTCCAAAGCTGAAAATGCTGGGCTGGTACATCGCCTAGGCCAGCGGTGGTAAGCACCGATTTTTGAATGCGATAAAGCCGCTGTTCTGCAACACGGATTTTATAATAAACTTTACTGTGGTCAATCCACTCATTGCGGTAGGACGGTTGCGCAGCGCCATCGTTAGCAAAGAAAGTAGCTGCCCAAACCAAACCAATCCATTTCATCCAGCTCATAATTCAAGTTATGTGTACTACGCCGTTTTCCTATATTTAAACCATCACAAGTCGGCAAATTAGCACCTGGCTTTTAGCCCCAATGCAAAGTGAATTGCCACTCAATGTTGTAATCTTTTATTTTCGTTGCCGATACCCGACAAAGTAACGTATAAAACGGACGCTTTGAACAAAGGTTGCCCATGCCGAAGGTTAAATTTCAATGTAAAAACTTACGGCTGAGGTTTTTTTAAACGTTGACTATTTCATTTGACTACGATTTATGACTGATTTAATAGAAGAGTTAGAATGGCGCGGCATGATAGCCGATATCATGCCCGGAACTAAAGAGCAACTGGTTAACGAAATAACTGCCGGCTACGTAGGCTTCGACCCCACTGCCGAAAGCCTCCATATTGGCAGTTTAGTACCCATATTGTTGCTGATTCACTTACAAAAAGCAGGCCACAAGCCGGTTGCCTTGGTGGGTGGTGCCACTGGCATGGTAGGCGATCCCAGCATGAAGAGTGCTGAGCGCAACCTGCTTGACGAAGCCACTTTGGAGCGCAACGTTGCAGGCATTAAGCAACAATTGGCCAGGTTTTTAGATTTCGATAGCGCATCGCCGTCGGCGGCTGTGCTGGTTAATAATTACGACTGGTTTAAAGAAATAAGTTTTATTGGTTTTTTGCGCGACGTGGGTAAGTTCCTTACGGTGAACTATATGATGTCGAAGGATAGCGTAAAAAAACGTATTGATGGCGATGCTGGCATCAGCTACACCGAGTTTGCGTACCAACTTATGCAGGGCTATGATTTTTATTGGCTTTATCAACACAAAGGGGTAAAGCTACAATTTGGCGGCAGCGATCAGTGGGGCAATATAACCACCGGTACCGAACTAATAAGGCGCATGACCGGCGGCAAGGGGCAGGCTTTTGCGTTTACTTGTCCGCTCATTACCAAGGCCGATGGCGGAAAGTTTGGCAAAACTGAGCAGGGCAACATCTGGCTCGATGCTAACCGTACCAGCCCTTACCAGTTTTATCAGTTTTGGTTAAATGCCAGCGACGAGGATGCCGTGAAATGGATAAAGATTTTTACTCTCCTGTCGAGGGAAACCATCGAAGACCTGTTGCAGCAGCACCAGCAAGCGCCGCATGCCCGCATTCTACAAAAGGCCATTGCAAAAGAAACCACCTGCCTCGTGCACAGCGTTGCCGACTACGAGTTTGCCGTGCAGGCATCTGGCATTTTGTTTAACAACGATACCACAGCACTTTTAAACGCTCTAACCGAGCCTCAATTGTTGCAGGTGCTCGAGGGTGTACCGCTTGTAGATTATGTCGAAGAAAAGTCCATTCCAGGGATTGACTATTTAAGCTTTTTGGTGCAAACCGCCATTTTCGAAAGCAAAGGCGAAGCAAAAAAGATGATACAAGGTGGCGGGGTATTTTTTAACAAGCAAAAATTTACGGGTACAGGCTTAGAACCGTTTGCACCCCAGCTTTTGTTGAATAAGTACTTACTGGTGCAAAAAGGCAAAAAAAATTATCACCTTGTACGCATGGTAAATACCGATTTGTAAGGCACGGTTGGTGAAGGCTTAGGTTTTTTTTGCGCTTTCTTGCAGGGCTTCTGCTTCAATCATGCGCATTTGCTTGGCGTCCTGCAAAAACTCACTGGCAAAAATGAACTTGTTCAGCAGTTCATCTTTGCTATAAATAATATCGTGCCGCGTACCATGCCACTGTTTCTTCCCTTGGTGCAGGTACAAAATGTTATCCCCTATTTCCATCACACTGTTCATGTCGTGTGTGTTAATAATGGTGGTGGTGTTAAACTCGCTTGTAAGGTCTTGTATCAGCTTATCTATTACCATGCTCGTTTGTGGGTCGAGGCCGCTATTGGGTTCATCACAAAACAGATACTTTGGGTTTAGTACAATGGCTCGCGCAATTCCTACCCGTTTTTTCATGCCACCACTAATTTCGGAAGGAAACTTTTTATTTACATCCTTTAGGTTTACACGTTCTAAGGTTTCATTTACCCGTTTCAGTTTTTTATCTACACTGTCTTTGGTAAACATATTTAGCGGAAACATGATGTTTTCTTCTACAGTCATGCTGTCGAATAAAGCAGAACCTTGAAACAACATGCCAACCTGCTGGCGAAGTTGTTTGCGCTCTTCGGTGGTGGCGGTAAGTATATTCTGATCGTTATAGGCTATTTCGCCGGCATCGGGTGTAAATAGGCCTACCAAGCACTTCATTAGCACGGTTTTGCCACTTCCACTTGTGCCAATAATGAGGTTGCATTTACCCGGCAAAAAGTTGAACGATACATCTTGTAGCACCAACTTATCGCCAAACGACTTTTTTAAATTACTAACTGTAATCATGCGTTTAGCAATAAAATGGTGAGTACATAATCGGCCAGCAAAATGAGTATGCAACTTATTATGACGGCAAAGGTGCTGCTACGGCCAATTTCTAATGCGCCACCTTTTACATTGTAACCAAAATAGGCCGAAACGCTGGAGATGATAAAGGCAAAAGTAAACGCTTTACTCATGGCCACTGTTATGCTAAATGGCTTAAAGCCTTCTAGCAGACCACGGTCGTAAGTCCCGGTGTCCATAATGCCGGCCAGTTCCGCAGTAATGCGGCCACCCCACAAGGCTACAACTATTGATAAGGCAATTAGGCATGGCACCATCATTAGCGCGGCCATTATTTTTGGAGCAATCAAATAGCTTTTGGTGTTGATGCCCATAATCTCAAGTGCGTCAATTTGCTCGCTGATGCGCATATTGCCGAGTTCGCTGGCTATTTTGCTTCCCGCTACACCCGCAAGAACCAAGCAGATCACGGTGGGCGAGAGTTCCAAAATCAAGCTGTCCCTAACAATGACAGCAATGGTGGTTTTTGGTATTAAATCCGATACCAGTTGATACGCCGTTTGTACCGTCATTACAGCACCCAAAAACATAGAAATAATTAGCACAATAGGCAGCGACCCAACGCCAATTTCCACACACTGTTGCATCAGTTCTTTCCAATACATCCGCGGGTTTTCAGGGCGGGTAAACATGCCTTTTATGGTAAGTACATAAGTGCCTAAATGGGTAAAAAAGTCCATACAGTATTGGTAGTCAATTGTTTATGGGCGGCATTTGGCCTATGGTGTAGCATTTTCTAGATGCCCAAATTTACAGTTTTTGCGCACAACCCGCTGTGAAATTGCTACAGTGCTTCTCGGTTGCTCCACCATTGTTTTTTGCGGGCTTCTTTTTGGGCGGCGGTCATGGGGCATTTCATTTGGGCGTCGAGCACGGCAATTAGCGTCATGTTTACAATGCTGCGGATAGAGCTGCCCAATTGCAGTACTTGTACAGGCTTTTTTAAGCCCAGTAGCACAGGGCCAATGGCATCGGCGCCACCCAGTTCTTTTAGTAGGTTGTAAGCAATGTTTCCCGCCGATAAGCTAGGGAAGATGAGCGTGTTAACATCGTTGTCCACCAACTCGCTAAAGGGATAGTTGTCTTTTAAAATTTCGTTGTTAAAAGCCAAAATGCCTTGCAGCTCACCATCTACTATTAGGTTAGGGTCGCGTTGCTTAATTATGCTACGCGCCTGGGCCATCATGGCAGCTTCAGGCGTAGCGCTGCTACCAAAGTTGCTATAGCTTAAAAGTGCTATGCGAGGCTTAATGTTAAACCCTCTAACCTCTTTGGCCACCAGTGCGGTAATATCGGCTATTTCCCAGGCATTGGGGTTAAGATTGATGGTGGCATCGGCAAGAAAAATGGGCCCACGTTTTGTAAGCAGGATGTACATACCTGCTATTTTTTTTACGTTGTCTTCAGGGCCAATTATCTGTAAAGCCGGTCTTATAAGACCACTGTAGTCGCGGCTGGGGCCACTTATCATAGCGTCAGCGTCGCCATTGCTTACCATCATGCAGCCATAATGGTTGCGGTCTTTCATGGCTTTAATGGCCTCGTAGCGGTTATAGCCTTTGCGGCCTCTTAGTGCAAAAAATTGTTCGCCATACTCTTTCCGCTGCTCCTCAAATTTTTCGTCTTTGGGGTCAATAATGGTCATGCCCTCCAAGTCCAAGCCGTTTTCTGCGGCCAATCTCAGTATTCGCCTTTCTTCTCCCATCAAAATTGGGAAACAAATACCTTCGTCTGCACATATCTGTGCTGCTTTCAACACCTTTAAGTTTTCTGCCTCGGCAAATATTACGTGCCTTGGGTCTTTGCGCACCTTGCTTCCCATTACCCTAAAGAGTGAATTGTCTAGGCCCAGCCTACGATTAAGTTCTAGGCTGTAGGCTTCCCAGTTAGTTATGGGTTGGCGCGCCACGCCGCTTTCCATGGCGGCACGGGCCACGGCGGGTGCCACAGCCTCCAGCAAACGGGGGTCTAAGGGTTTAGGTATGATGTAGTTGGGTCCAAACACAATACTTTTTTCGTTGTATGCCAAGGTTACTATCTCCGGTACGGGTGTTTTGGCAAGCTCGGCAAGTGCTTTTACAGCAGCCAGCTTCATGGCCTCGTTTATTTGCGTGGCTCGCACATCTAAAGCCCCCCTAAAAATGTAAGGAAACCCCAACACATTATTTACCTGGTTGGGCGTATCGCTTCGGCCTGTGGCTACAATAATATCTTTTCGTGTTTCAAATGCCAAATTGTAGTCTATTTCAGGGTCGGGGTTGGCGCAGGCAAACACTATGGGGTTTTTTGCCATGCTTTTTACCATGTCCGCACTTACTACGTTCCCTACGCTCAGCCCCAAAAACATATCGGCTTCGCTAAGGGCCTCTTTTAGTGTCCAATCCTGCTTTGCTTCATCTGTTGCAAACATCCTTTTAGTATTGTCAAGATCAGTGCGTCCGCGGTGCAAAATGCCCTTGATGTCGAACAGGGTGAAATTTTCGTATGCGGCTCCAAGGGCTACATATAATTTTGCACAGGCCATTGCGGCGGCTCCCGCGCCATTAACCACAATTTTTACCTTTTCAATCTCTTTCCCTTGAATTTCTAACGCGTTAAGCAGCGCGGCACTGCTGATTATAGCCGTACCGTGCTGGTCGTCGTGCATTACAGGTATTTTCATCTCCTCCCGCAGCTTTTGTTCTATGTAAAAGCACTCGGGCGCCTTTATGTCTTCCAAATTGATGCCTCCAAACGTAGGTTCTAGGGCTTTTACAATGGCGCAAAACTTGTCGGGGTCTTTTTCATTGATTTCAATATCGAACACATCAATATCCGCGAAAATTTTAAACAGAACCGCTTTGCCTTCCATTACCGGCTTACTGGCCTCCGGGCCAATGTCACCAAGCCCTAAAACGGCTGTGCCATTGGTTATAACGCCCACCAAATTTCCCTTAGCGGTATATTGATATACTTTTTCGGTGTTTTCTTTAATTTCTTTACACGGTTCGGCTACACCAGGGCTGTAGGCTAAGCTTAAATCTCGTTGGGTCTTGGCTTCTTTGGTGGGAATCACCTCAATTTTTCCTGGGCGTCCTTTGGCGTGGTAATCGAGGGCCTCTTGTCGGCGTAGTGGTTTTTGCATATCAACTTTATGGGTAGGTAATCAAGTGGCCAATGCCAAATTTTGGGAGGCACCAGCCAATGTTAGATTGAGCTATGTATTTTCAGGCGCAAAGTAGGTGAAGCATCACCAATTTCCCATTTGTTCTTTCACAATTCTTTCTGGTTCATCGGGTTTTTGCTGTCGCCAATTGGGTGCGTAGCGTACAAAAAACGACAGCCAGATGGTGCGACTCAAGCGCATTAGGTACGGCATGGCTAAAATCAATACCAAGATGTTTACACCCAAATAGATGTACAAACTGTTGTCGTTAATACTAATGCCATACAGCACCCAAAACGCCACAAAGTTGGCTACACTAAGCGCTACAGTAAGGGCATAGCTAACATAGCCGGTGCCATAGTAAAAGCCAACTTCCAGCTCAAATGGTTGCCCACAAGTGGCGCAGCGCGTCGGCATGGTCATGTTTTTTCGAGTGCTTATACTAATCGGGTTCGTAAACATATAGCCCGTGCGGCACCGAGCACATTTGCACTGCGCAACGCTTAAAAAGTAGTTCGGTTTGTGTAGCTTAGGCTCCATGGCAATTACGTTTAATCGAAGTGAAACTAGGAATGGGTAGCCGTAGTGGTTACCACCATAGTATTATACATCTAGCACTTTTTCCATTTTCATGCTGCGGCTTCCTTTTACCAGCAGGGTTTGGCCCGTTTTAAAGTTTTGGGCCCACCAAAGGCACGCCTCTTCAACAGTGTTGAAAAACCGGTATTCATGCGCAATAGCCTTAAACTGTTCACCTACCAAAACCACATCTTTCCACTTAAATTTTTGCAATAATCGCACTATTGCCAAATGTTCGCTTGGGCTTTGGTCGCCCAGTTCCATCATGCCGCCTAAAAACAGCATTTTGTCAGGATAGGGCGTCTCAGCAAAGTTTTCGATGGCCGCCGCCATGCTGGTAGGGTTTGCATTGTAGGCATCCAAAATAATGGTATTGCCGCCTTTATGTAGCAGCTGGCTGCGGCTGTTGGTGGGGCAATAGTTGCCAATAGCCTGGGCAATATCTGCCAGAGGCACACCAAAATGCAGGCCAATGGTTACCGCGGCCAATACGTTGTACACATTATATTGGCCCACCAGTTGGGTGGTTAGTGTGCAAACCATTGCTCCAATCTCGCCGTTGGGCACGCAGGTTAACTTTACTTTTAAAAAAGGGCTGCTTTCTACCACTTGGCCCACCACAGAGCCGTTTTCGGTACCATACCAAATAGGGTTGGTTAGCCCTTGCGACATGCTTTCGAAGTAGTCAAAATCACTACAAATAAAGGCCTGCCCAGCATTGCCACGCAAGTGCTCAAACAGTTCACCTTTTCCTTTTCGCACGCCTTCCACGCCGCCAAAGCCTTCTAGGTGCGCTTTGCCGCAATTAGTTATCATGCCGGCAGTGGGTAGGGTACAGCTACAGTAGTTTTCAATTTCTTTTTGATGGTTTGCCCCCATTTCTACTACAGCCATTTGGGCTGTGTTTGGTATGCGCAGCAGTGTTAGCGGTATGCCAATATGGTTGTTTAGGTTGCCTGCTGTGGTTGATGTGCGGTATTTGGTGGCCAACACCGCGTGCACAAGCTCCTTGGTGGTGGTTTTCCCATTGCTTCCGGTTATGGCAATTACGGGTATTTGAAGCTGTTGCCGATGGTGCTTTGCCAGTGCTTGTAGCGTTTCTAAAACATTGGTTACCAGTAGCATGTTATCGGGCAAGTAATATTCTTGCTCGTCTATTACGGCTAGCCGGGCGCCCTGGGCCAGGGCCTGCTGCGCAAATTGGTTGCCGTTGAAATTAGGACCTTTTAAGGCAAAAAAGATGTCGCCGGGTTTTATGTTTCTGGTGTCGGTAGTAACAGCGCCATGTTCGCAAAAAATATTATAAAGCAGTTCTAGAGCTTGCATTGGTGTTAGAGGTAATTAAGAATAGTAAATATCCCAGTAGTTTGTAAAAATACGCCTGAGCAGAGGCCCTTAGTGCAAATTCCATAAAAAAAAGCCCTGCATGGCAGAGCTTTTTTTAAAGTGGTGTTTCTTGTTATCTGCGCTGGCGTTTGGTTGGCCAGTGGTTGCCTGTTCGGGTACGGTTTCCTTCAGGGGCTCCAAAATATGTCATAGCGCATCTAAATCCAATGGTACTGCTGCTTTGCGATTCTTCTAAAAAACGGCGGGTGCCGGGTCCTAGCCAGTATGGTCTATCCATCCAGCTGCCTCCTTTTATTACACGGCTGCTATCGCTTACAAGCGTTGTTTTTCCATAACCATAGCTTGCGCCGCTCAGGCTGTCGCCGTCCAAGTAGTCAATGGCATAAAATTTTTGGTAGTTGCGGCGATTTTTCAAATCGTCATTGTTTTCCACTACCTGCTTCACGCGGCCCATACTGTCTTTTTCGAACCTAGCCGATGGGTCGTTAGTGGTAGCGTCGGCCACATAGAGCTTCTTAAATGTATTACCACGATAGTAGTTAAAATCGTCACCCACCTCAAAGGTTGTTGGCCTATATACATCACCCACCCACTCACTTACGTTGCCGCTCATGTTAAACAGGCCAAAAGAGTTGGGCCAAAAGCTTTCTACCGGGGCTGTGGTGGCTGCACGGTCGTTAAGGCCACCGGCAACGCCCATCATGTCACCGTTGCCGCGTTTAAAGTTAGCCAGCATTTCGCCCTGCCAACTGCCACGGCGATTGTCGCGCAAGCCATTGTAGTTGTTACTCCAGCTGTAAACTTGTTTGTTTGCCACCAATTCCTCGCCCCTTATTTTCTCAGCGCGGCGGGGTTGCGGGTTTTGGCCTATGTAGGCTAGTGCTGCATATTCCCATTCTGCTTCCGTAGGAAGCCTATAATCAGGGGTAAGAATTCCGTCTTCAAAAGTCACCTGGGTTCTAGGTCTGCCTTCTGGCGTTTTAAGCGGGTTACTTTTGCTGCGGGCAGCGGCACCAGGTGCGGGTGTCGTAAGGCCCAACAAGTAAGCTTTGGTATTAAATGCATCAGCTCCCTTGCCCGATAGGTTTTTGACTTCATTTTTATTGATATAGCCCATTTTCAACAACTCCAATTCATTCACCCGATCGGTACGCCAAAGGCAAAAATCATACGCTTGACGCCAGCTTACG
The DNA here is from genome assembly GCA_004292575.1 of Bacteroidota bacterium. Taxonomy (GTDB): domain Bacteria; phylum Bacteroidota; class Bacteroidia; order Chitinophagales; family Chitinophagaceae; genus Phnomibacter. Next base: position 4,591 of record RDXD01000442.1, on the reverse strand, counting down.
CCTACTACGGGGTAATAGTTAAAGCTTGGGTGCCTAAAATAATACTCCACATAGGGCTCATTAAAAGCAAGTTCGCTGCGCCACACCAACGTGTCGGGGTAGGCTGCGTCCACAATTTTTTGGTTTGCAGGGTCGCCTTGAGGGTCGTACACCCTATTTAGCCAAAACAAATATTCGCGGTAGTGCACGTTTGCCACCTCTGTGCGGTCAATAAAGAAAGAGTTTACGGTTATCCGATTGGGGACGTTATTCCAGTCTGCCATCACATCTTCCTCGGCAGCCCCCATTACAAAAGTACCACCTTGAACAAATACCAAGCCTGGGCCGGCTTTTATATCTCTAGGCTTGGCTACGTTGAATCCCCCCTGGTTTTTGTCATTATAGTTCCAGCCGGTAGCACCCGATTTTCCCGACGACTTAGTGCTGCTGTTGCAAGCACCAAGGGCAAGCGTTAAAGCGGCTAGGGGCATCATTAATGTTGTTCTCATGTTTCCCAACTTTGAATTTGTGTACAAAACGCCCTAAACTGGTAAATATTGCATAAAAGATACCACAAAGGTGTGACAAATGTAGTGGTTTGCTGCCAACTTTAGGTTCTGTTGTTCTATAGGGTGTGGCAAATGGTTATGCACGGTTGTTGATAAAATTCTTTTACAGATTCGTTTCAATTTGGCGTCGCGTCGTAAAGTTCCCACCCTGGTAGTTCCTTACTCCACGGTTACGCTTTTGGCTAAATTTCTGGGCTTGTCCACGTCTAAGCCTAGTGCCAAACCGGTATAGTAGCTCAGCAGCTGTAGGGGTACCACACTTAGCATTGGTGCCAATACCTCGTCGGCATCGGGCACAAACATAACATCATCGGCCATAGATGGTATAATGGTGTCGCCTTCCGTAGCTAGGCATATCACCCGTCCTTTACGGGCTTTTATTTCTTGCACATTGCTTACTATTTTATCGTAGTAACGGTCTTTGGTAGCCACGAATAGCACTGGCAGTTTATCATCAACCAAGGCAATGGGCCCGTGTTTCATTTCAGCTGCTGGGTAGCCTTCTGCGTGGATGTAGCTTATCTCTTTTAATTTGAGCGCACCTTCTAAGGCCACCGGAAAGTTGTAGCCACGGCCTAAAAACAGAAAGTCGCGGGCATCCTTATATTTTTTGGCAATGGCCTCTATACCAGTGGTGTCTTCCAAAATTTTTGCCACCTTGGCTGGTATAGCCGCCAACTCTTGTAGCAGGTGGCTAAATCTTTCGGGTGAAATGGTGCCTTTGGCTTGGGCAATTTTTAGGGCCATCATGCTTAGTACAGCCAGCTGGCCCGTAAAGGCTTTAGTGCTGGCCACACCTATTTCTGGCCCGCTGTGTGTATAAGCACCAGCATGGCTTAGGCGGGCAATACTACTGCCCACGGCATTAACCACCCCAAAAATGATGGCCCCCTTTTCTTTAGCGTTTTCAAGTGCAACGAGCGTATCGGCGGTTTCGCCGCTTTGGCTAATGGCTATAATTACGTCACCCGGGTTTATCACGGGGTTTCGGTACCTGAATTCTGAGGCGTACTCAACCTCTACTGGTATGCGGCAGAGCTCTTCTATCAAGTATTCGGCCACCAAACCAGCGTGCCAGCTCGTGCCGCAGGCCACAATCATTATTCGGGCCGCTTTGCTAAGCTGGTCTAAGTTAACATCAACCCCGCCCATTATTATTTGGTTTACATCGGGCTTAAGCCTGCCCCGCAGGCAATCGTGGATGGTGCTAGGCTGTTCGTAAATTTCCTTTAGCATAAAGTGGTCGTAGCCACCTTTTTCAATGGCCGCCAGCTCCATATCCAACTTAGTAATAAACGGTGTTTGGCGCTCGTTGCCTAAGTTTTTGAGTATTAGCTCGTCTGCTTTTACGATGGCTATTTGGTAGTCATTTACATACACCACTTCCTTCGTGTATTCAATTATGGGGCTTGCATCGCTAGCCAAAAAGTGCTCGCCTTTGCCTATACCAATAACCAGCGGAGAGCCTTTTCGGGCTGCCAACAAGGTGTGTGGGTCGTTGCAATCAACCAGCAATATGCAGTATGCACCAACTACCCGCTTTAAGGCAATCCGCAAAGCCTCCTCCAGGCTACAGCCGTTATTTTCCTTAATGTCCTCTATAAAATTTAAGAGCACCTCGGTATCGGTATCGCTTTTAAACGTGTAGCCCTTGTTTTGCAACTCTTCTTTTATTGAAGCATAGTTTTCAATAATGCCGTTGTGTATCATGGCCAACTTTCCCAGCGCACTAACGTGTGGATGAGCGTTTCTGTCGCTAGGCTCTCCGTGGGTTGCCCAGCGGGTGTGTCCTATTCCAATCTGTCCGCTCAGGTTTTGGCCAATGGTGGCCTCCTCAAGCTCGGACACTTTACCCTTTTTTTTAAATACTCTCAAACCATCATCTATCAGCGCCACACCGCTGCTGTCGTAGCCGCGGTATTCTAGTCTCTTTAAGCCCTTTAAAACAACGGGGTATGCCTGCCGATGGCCAATGTATCCTACAATTCCACACATAAGAAGTAATTTTTGTTAGCGGTTGCTTGGGCGCAATATTAGTGTAGTTTCACATTTACGCGGCGTAGTGTGCAAGCCTGCGGCAATAGCCCGCAAAAAACCGCCAATAATCATGATAAAACCTGCAAAAAAGAAGAAGCGGTTCAACTTTTGTGCGTTTCAGCTTCAATTATTATGATATTCGCCCACATGCTTAGGCCAGCTACCTCCTTGTTTGTAAGTAAGGTGCTTGCCGCCCTGTTTAATTTTTTTGTGATGGTGTTGGTGTCGCAGAAACTTGGGGTGGCGGATAGGGGTATTTGTGCTTTCTACTACGTGGTAATTGTTTTGGCGTTGGCCCTTACCGATACAGTGGTTGGTGCGGCGCTTGGAAATTTGTTGGGTCGCTTTGCGCTAAGGCAGTTGCTGCGTTTAAGTTTGGCTTGGGGTGGAATAGCCTCGCTATTGGTGTGTGCGGCTTTGTGGGCTGGTGGAAAAATCGGCTCTGGGGAGGCATGCCTGCTATTGGTGGCCTGCTGGGTAAATGGTGTAGTAAGTTTTTTGCAGCAGGCATTGCTATGCAGGCACCAACATGCGCAACTAAGCTGGGCAAACCTGTTGCCCGCCCTGTTGGTAGCTTGCTTTTGTACTGCGCTAACCGGGGCTAGCCAGCTTACTACCACCAGCTATCTGGCTGCGTTGTGTTTGGGCTGGATGATAACCGCGCTTATAGCTTTTGCCTGGATAAACCGTTTGCCCGATGATCGGCCGCTAGTAAAATACAGCGTTCTTTTTTGGGCAGGGCTGCGTTTGGCTTCGCTCAATCAAGCGGCACACTTGCTTGGCTTCATAAATAGTAAATTACCTTATTTTTTTCTATCTGCAGCAGCATTGGGGGTTTTTGCTAACGCCCAGGCGTTGGCCGATGCCATGCTTATGCTGCCGGGCAGCTTGGGGCAGGTGTTGTACGCCCACGCTGTGCAGCAGCCGGCACAAAACCGTAAGGTGCCGCTAGTCTCTAGGGTCCTTTGGCAAAATTTTCTAGCCATGATGGTGGTTTATGCTGGAGCAGTGCTGGTGCCAGCAAGTGTTTACACAAGTTTGTTTGGCCCGGGCTTTGAAGCGGTAAAACCCTTTCTGTGGTGGCTCGGCGTAGGCAGTTGCTTCCAAAGTGGGTATCTCATCATCTCTTATTGGCAATCGGCTCAAGGACATTTTGTCCGCAATATTTATCCGCTAGTGGCTGCGCTGCTTTGGAATGCAGCTGGGTGCCTTTGGCTTTGGAGGAGCCAGCATTTTTCTATCAGTAATTTGGTACTGGTAATGGTGGTGGGGCAATTGTGGGCCATGGTGGTGGCTTTTTGGAGGGCTTTTGTTGAGCCAAAACGGCGGATAACCCAGCCACATGATTAACGCTTTACGATCTTGTCTTTAGTGTAATGTGTTGGTTTAAAGGCAGTTAATCACATTGGTGTATAATTTTCTTTAAGATTTATTTGTGTTATAATGTACATAGGGTCACTTTTGCCCGTCTTTTATGCAATCCATCCAACTGTTTTACCCATTTCTGGCGACACCTACAAGCGTAGTTATTACCACGCACCAAAAGCCTGACGGCGATGCCATGGGGTCAAGCCTAGGCTTGTATCACTTGTTGGTAAAATTAGGACATGCCGTTACGGTTATTTCACCCACCAACTGGGCGCAGTTTCTTGACTGGATGCCTGGAACCGATGCCGTTTTAGACTTTGATGCGCGCCGATCGCAGGCACTTGCCGCGTTAGAAACCGCGCAGTTTGTGTTTTGCCTTGATTTTAACACGCTTTCTCGTACCAGGCATCTTGCGCCTTATTTGGCGGCATGTAAAGCGCAAAAAATACTGATTGACCACCACGAGGAACCTGAAACTAGCGCTTTTGATTATGGCATAAGTCTGCCGTTTAAGAGCAGTACTGCCGAGATGGTGTTCGATTTTATTGTACAGGCAGGCTATGAAGACATGATTGACGATACCATTGCACAGTGTATATATACTGGGGTTATGACCGATACCGGCTCGTTTCGATTTC